>NZ_JBFUHM010000020.1:0-84023 GCF_056402395.1 Peribacillus sp. P4_B1 | reverse complement strand
CCCGAAGTTATCCCAGTCTTATAGGCAGGTTGCCCACGTGTTACTCACCCGTCCGCCGCTAATCTCAGGGAGCAAGCTCCCATCGATTCGCTCGACTTGCATGTATTAGGCACGCCGCCAGCGTTCGTCCTGAGCCAGGATCAAACTCTCCGAAGAAATGTTTGACTTGCTCATTTGCTTTTTGATAGTGTGTGCTCACTTAAAATTTAACGTTGGCGCTTTGTTTTGTTCAGTTTTCAAAGAGCAATTTCGTTGTCGTTCGCTTAGAAACGACTTTAATAATATATCAACTATATTATTTTTTGTCAACAACTTTTTTTTATTTCGATGTCGACTTAGTTATTATATCCAGTATCAGAAATAAAAGCAAGAGTTATTTTAAAATAAATAATATATATGAATCCCTTGATAATAAAAAATTGGTGATTCCCCTAGAAGCTTATCTTTTTAAGAGTAAACTTTTTTCTTATCAGTATAGTATTTCTTCTATATATCCTTTTTGGAATTCATGGCGTGAAAGACTTCTGCAACAACAATAATCTTTAAAATAAGTTCATGAACT
Organism: Peribacillus sp. P4_B1; assembly: GCF_056402395.1. Taxonomy (NCBI): domain Bacteria; kingdom Bacillati; phylum Bacillota; class Bacilli; order Caryophanales; family Bacillaceae; genus Peribacillus; species Peribacillus sp. P4_B1. The sequence continues at coordinate 83,461 of NZ_JBFUHM010000020.1, read as the reverse complement.
TTGTTTTCCACCTTTCGGGATAACCCGTTCCATCTAACCTTCTGTGTTGCTCTAGAACGGCTACCTTCACACTATCCTTAATGATGAAACTATCTTTTATCATCTTATAGCTAAAAATAGGACGATTGTGAATCTCCTCATGATCCTCGGCAGTTAGACTTTCCGTTTTATTTAATAATCTTGGTCACTAGCAAAATATTTCACTTCGATAGTTTTGATGAGTATCATACTACTTGAAAAACATGGCGATTATATTCAATTTATTTTATTAGCCGTTTTACTCTTTGATACTCGAAAACCTTAAGTCTTTCACTCATATTCAAACACTTGATATTCACATTTTGAAAAATCAGCTAATACGCAAATAAAAAAGACCCAGCTTAGATTGCCTGGGTCTCTTGGTTATGGAAGAATTATTCTTCCGTATCCTTTTCAGTTTCTTTATTTTCTTCGATTAGAGTAGGTTCAGAATCAGAATCCGTATCTATTGTTGGCTCCTGTTCCGCATCTATTTCTTCTTCTTCTTCTCTTCCAACGATGGCTACCGTCGAAACATATTCATTGTCTGCTGATTCAAGTCGGATGAGTTTAACACCCTGTGTATTACGGCCCGTTTTAGAAATGCCTTCGACTTCCATTCGGATCAATACACCAGCTGCTGTAATCAGCATTAAATCCTCATCTATACCTGTAACTGTTTTAACAGCAATAAGTTCACCATTTTTCTCAGTGACATTACATGTTTTGATCCCTTTGCCACCACGGCTTTGAATCCGGTATTCTTCCGCAGATGTCCGTTTTCCATAACCGTTTTTCGTAACGATCAGGACCTCTTCATCATCTTCAAGAATTTCCATACCGACCACTTCATCGTTCGACCTTAAGGAAATCCCTTTCACTCCCGCTGCAGTACGTCCCATTGTCCGTACATCCGTCTCAGGGAAACGAATCATCATCCCGGCTTTCGTTCCAATTATGATCTGTTTGTCTCCATTCGTAAGACGCACTGAAATCAATTCATCATCTTCACGCAAACCTAGAGCAATTAAACCGTTATTACGGATATTTGCAAAAGACGACAAAGGAGTACGCTTTGATATCCCATGTCTGGTCGTGAAGAATAAATACCAATCATCGGCAAATTCCTTCACAGGTATGATTGCATTGACCCACTCGCCTTTATCGACTTCCAACAAGTTGATAAGCGGCAATCCTTTTGCCGTCCTACCATACTCAGGTATTTCATATCCTTTGGAACGATATACTTTACCTTTGTTAGTGAAGAATAATAGAGTGTCATGAGTCGAAGTGGTTAACAAGTGACCGACAAAGTCATCTGTATTCGTTCCCATGCCCTGTATTCCACGACCCCCGCGTTTTTGACTGCGGTACGTGGTTGCAGGCAAGCGTTTAATGTAACCGTTATGGGTAAGTGTCACGATTATATTTTCCTCTGGGATTAGATCCTCATCTTCCAGGCTTTCAAAGCCGGCTAATGTGATTTCGGTTCTCCGTATATCATTAAAGCGTTCTTTAATTTCAAGAAGCTCTTCACGAATAATTTCAAGAACCTTTTCCTCATCAGCAAGAATGGCTTTATATTCTGCAATTATAGCCATTAATGCCTGGTATTCATCTTCAATTTTTTCACGTTCCAGACCAGTCAAACGCTGTAAACGCATATCAAGGATAGCCTGCGCCTGTTTTTCGGAAAGTGAAAATTGTGTCATTAAGCCTTCACGGGCAATTTCTGTCGTTTGGGAACCACGGATTAACGAAATGACCGCATCCAAATTATCAAGTGCTATACGCAAACCTTCTAAAATATGGGCACGGGCTTCAGCTTTCCGTAATTCAAATTCCGTCCTGCGCCTAATGACCACCTGTTGGTGCTCTAAGTAGTAGTGCAGGCATTGTTTTAAATTCAGCACCTTAGGCTGGCCGTCCACCAAAGCAAGCAGATTGATTCCGAAGGTGGTCTGCATCGCGGTATGCTTATAAAGATTGTTTAAAAGGACATTTGCATTAACATCCTTTCGAAGCTCCATGACAATACGCATGCCATTGCGATCCGATTCATCCCGTAAATCAGTAATGCCTTCGATTTTCTTATCTCGAGCAAGTTCTGCAATTTTTTCAATCAATCTTGCTTTATTTACTTGATAAGGGATTTCTTTAACAAGGATTACCTGTTTACCATTGGGCTTTTCTTCAATCTCGACTCTCGCCCGTTGGATGATTGACCCTTTTCCAGTTTCATAGGCCTTCCTAATTCCGCTTCGTCCTAAAATTAAACCGGCTGTCGGGAAATCCGGACCAGGGATATATTCCATCAACTCTGGAATTGTAATTTCAGGATTCTTGCTCAAAGCCAATACGCCGTCAATTACTTCACCTAGTTGATGTGGTGGAATATTGGTTGCCATCCCTACTGCTATACCTGATGAACCATTCACTAACAAGTTCGGGAAACGGGCTGGCATAACGGCTGGTTCTCTTTCTGAACCATCGTAGTTATCCTGGAAATTAACCGTATCTTTATTTAAATCGCGAAGTAATTCCATCGAGATCTTCGACATTCTTGCTTCTGTATACCTCATTGCGGCAGCTTGGTCTCCATCGACCGAACCGAAATTCCCGTGACCATCGACAAGCATATAGCGATAATTAAACGGCTGCGCCATCCGTACCATCGTTTCATATACGGCAGAATCACCATGCGGGTGATATTTACCGATTACTTCCCCTACAATACGGGCTGATTTTTTAAATGGTTTATCCGAAGTCATTCCAAGATCATTCATTGCATAGAGAATTCTTCGGTGTACCGGTTTTAAACCGTCCCTTACATCAGGCAAAGCCCGAGACACGATTACGCTCATCGCGTAATCCAAAAAAGATGTCCGCATCTCGGTACTTATATTTATTTCTTTTACACCTGATCTTTCATTTTCTGACATGGAGCCAACCTCCTATAAAAAGCTTATACTCTCATTTAGTTTTAACTGTACGTGCACTATGTAAAGAACAGGATGTAAAAAGCATCCTGTCAAAAAATCAGATATCGAGATTTTTTACATAAATTGCATTTTCTTCAATGAAGTTACGTCGCGGTTCCACCTTGTCGCCCATCAACATTTCGAAAGTCTCATCTGCCTCGGCAGCATCTTTCAAACTGACTTGAAGCAGCGTTCTCGTATCAGGGTTCATGGTCGTTTCCCATAATTGCTCTGGATTCATTTCCCCCAGCCCTTTATAGCGCTGCAGGTTAGGCTTTGGAGTACTTGGCATACTAGCCATGATTTCTTCAAGCTGGCGATCATTATAGGCATAATCCACTTTTTTCCCTTGCTGAATTTTGAAAAGTGGCGGCTGAGCAATATATATATATCCATACTCGATAATTTTTCTCATATAACGGTAGAAAAATGTCAACATCAGCGTTCTGATATGGGCACCATCTACATCCGCATCGGTCATGATAACAATTTTATGGTATCTGGCCTTTTCAATATTGAATTCATCACCAATGCCTGTTCCAAGTGCTGTGATGATCGTGCCTATTTCTTCATTATGCAGGATTCTGTCCAATCGCGCTTTTTCAACATTCAGGATTTTACCCCTTAACGGTAAAATAGCTTGGAAATGACGGTCCCGTCCCTGTTTAGCCGAGCCTCCCGCCGAGTTTCCTTCAACGATATACAATTCGCTGATAGCCGGGTCTTTAGATGAACAATCCGCCAATTTCCCCGGTAGATTGGATACTTCCAAAGCACTTTTCCTTCGTGTCAATTCACGGGCCTTCTTGGCTGCCATACGTGCTCTTGCTGCCATCAGCCCTTTATCTATAATTTTTCTGGCCACTGCAGGATTTTCGTATAAGAAGGAATCAAGCCTTTCCGAAAGAATGGAATCAGTAACCGTCCTTACTTCAGAATTTCCCAGTTTGGTTTTCGTCTGTCCTTCAAATTGCGGTTCAGGATGCTTAATCGAAATGATTGCCGTTAGACCTTCCCGGACATCTTCACCGGAGAAATTGGAATCGGCTTCTTTTAAAAGGCCATTTTTCCGTGCATAATCATTGATGACACGGGTTAAAGCGGTCTTGAATCCTGATTCATGTGTACCGCCTTCATAGGTATGAATATTATTGGCAAAAGAAAAGACATTACTGATGTAGCTGTCATTATATTGCAAGGCTAATTCAACGGAGATTCCATCCCTTTCGCCTTCCATGAATATCGGTTCCTCATGCAAAACCTCTTTTGAGCGGTTCAAATGCTCGACATAAGACTTGATACCACCCTCATAGTGGTATTCCCTGATTTTCTCTTCTTCTCCACGTTTATCTTCAATGATTAATTTCAAGCCTTTATTCAGGAACGCAAGCTCACGGATACGTGTGGCTAATGTATCGAAATCATATTCCAAGGATTCCGTGAAGATTTCACCATCAGGAATGAAGTGAACAGTCGTGCCGGTATGATCGGTTTCCCCGATGATTTTCAAATCTTCTCTAGGGACCCCTCGGTTAAATTGCTGATAATGGATTTTACCTTCACGATGAACGTAAACTTCCAATACCGTGGACAAGGCATTAACTACTGAAGCTCCCACACCATGCAGACCACCGGAGACCTTATAACCTCCGCCGCCAAATTTACCGCCCGCATGAAGGACCGTCATGATAACTTCCACAGCTGGCCGTCCCATTTTTTCATGGATACCGACTGGAATCCCCCGTCCATTATCGACTACGGTTATGCTATTGTCTTCTTCGATCGTCACTTTGATTTCAGTACAGAAACCAGCTAGTGCCTCATCAATACTATTATCGACAATTTCCCAAACAAGATGGTGAAGTCCTTTTGCAGAGGTAGTACCGATATACATCCCCGGACGTTTACGAACTGCTTCTAAGCCTTCTAAAACCTGTATCTGATTCTCATCGTATGCCTGAGCTTGTACTTCTTTTTGTTCCATTGTCATTCGTATCACCTACACTTTTCTTTTGGCATTTATCAAATTTTCCAGGAGTGATTATAACGTTTTTAGCTACAATTCAAAGAATATCTATATCATCGATTAAGAGCGATGGCTGCAGTGAACGCTTTTTTAAAGTGGACGACGCAAGCGGTGAATAATAGACCTGTTTATCCGTCACTACAATCGATTTAACCGAGTTTTTTTCTAAATGGTAAGTTACATCAGACTTTTTCTCCAAAAATTCACTCATGATTGGAGAGGCCTGGAGCAGCTTCTTATCTAAAATGGCTATGACATCGTCCGTATTCACAAGAATGTCTTCACCAATATGGAGATACATACATTCACCTCATCATTTAACCTTTTTAATACTTCCTTGACTAACATAAAAGGTGGACGCTTCTCTTAGGGTTTGATGATCGATTCCATCAACGGAGGGTGTCGTCACAAATGTTTGCACTTTCCCTTGTATCGTATTCAGTAAATGAGATTGACGGAAATCGTCAAGTTCCGATAACACATCATCCAATAATAAAATGGGATACTCGCCTATTTCTTCATGGATCAGTTCAATTTCGGCAAGTTTCAAGGACAGGGCAGTTGTACGTTGTTGTCCTTGTGAACCATAAGTCTGGACATCACGGTCATTCACAAAAAAAACCAGGTCGTCACGATGAGGACCTACCAGTGTTACACCCCGTTCAATTTCCCTTGTTTTTATTTTATCAAATTTTTCTGTGTATACTTCTATCATTTTCGTCAAATCCATAGATTCTGATACATCAAGCGACGGTTTATATTGGATTTTCAATACTTCTAGGTTTCTGGAGATCCCCGAATGAATCGGCTCTGCCCATTGCTGGAGCTTTAAAAGAAACTCGTATCTTCTTTCGACAATTTTCGCTGCATACTGAATAAATTGGTCAGTCAGCACGTCAAGCATCGTCGTATCCGTTTGTTTCCGGGTCTGCAGAAGCTTTAAGTAATGATTTCTTTGTTGAAGTATTTTATGATATTGGCTCATATCATGAAGGTATACGGGAGAAACCTGGCCAATTTCCATATCTATAAAACGGCGTCTGACTAGAGGACTTCCCTTCACAAGGTTAAGATCCTCAGGCGCAAACATGACCACATTCATATTTCCGACATATTGACTCAACTTTCTTTGTTCAATATGGTTGCACTTCGCCTTTTTCCCTTTTTTTGAAATGGTCAGCTCAAGTGGTATTGAGGTATTTCTCTTTCTAACTCTACCTTCTATTTTAGCATACTCTTCATCCCAGCGAATAAGTTCTTTATCATTTGAGGTCCGATGGGATTTTGCCATTGCTAAAACGAAAATAGATTCCATGACATTTGTTTTTCCTTGAGCATTTTCGCCGAGGATTACATTGACTTTATTTTCAAAAGCCAGATTCAGTTCGGTATAGTTGCGGTAATTTCTCAAACTTATATTTTCAATATACATATTCCGCTCTTCCCTTATGTTTTAGCTTGTAATTGTGTAGACGCCAAATCCAGGAATCTCTATTTTATCACCTGATCTTAATTTCCTGCCTCTTCTCACGTCTAGTTCGCCATTAATGTAAACCTCGTATTCACTTAAGAACCATTTCGACATTCCTCCGCTTTGGATCAAATCAGCCAATTTCAAGAATTGTCCAAGCGTAATATATTCTGTGCTTATTTTTATGGAGTCCATTATGCCTCACTCATTTCTAAGTAGTCTTTAATATTTCATTTTACTAAATAAATGCCATTAAGACAAAGTATAGCTTTTTCAGCTCTTATTTTTAGCAGTCTTGAGTTCCGTTCAGTATTAAAAAAATGTTAAAAAACCTTTTGGAACCTATGTTTAAATATAAAAAAATTAAAGACCTGCTTAACAAGCCTTTAATTTTTTTGAAATATTATTTTAGATTAATAAGTCCTTACCGGAAGGATTAATTGGAGCATGGAATCATCATGTAGTGGACGAATGACAAATGGACGCATTGCACCGGTGAAATTAATTTTGATATCGGAACCTTCCAATGCCTTTAAAGCATCCATTACAAATTTGGCACTGAATGAGATTTTCAGATCTTCACCTTCAATGGCTTCTGCCTGAACCTCCTCGATTACTTTACCAATTTCAGGTGTATTGGAAGAGACTTCGATTATCCGTCCTTCAAGGGTTGTCAATTTGACGACATTATTTCTTCCTTCCCTTGCAAGTAAAGATGCCCTGTCAATAGCTTGGAGAAAATCCTTTGTATGAACAGTCACATCCGTTTTGCTATCCGATGGAATCAATCGTGAAGTATCGGGATAGTTCCCTTCAAGCAATCTAGAGAAGAATAATAAATTTTCAGCTTTGAAAAGTACTTGGTTTTCGGTAATGACGATTTCAATGAGTTCGTTAGTATCATCAAGGATTTTACTCAACTCATTCAAGCTTTTACCTGGGATTACAACGCTATAGGTCCCTGTAATTTTATTTTCTATTTTGGCGGTTCTCATTGCCAGCCTATGACTGTCTGTTGCAATACAGGTCAATTCATCATCTTGAACCTTTAAGTTTACACCTGTTAAGATGGGGCGTGTTTCTGACGTGGACACTGCAAAACCCGTTTGGCGAATAAGGGTCTTTAAAAGGTCCGTCGGAAGTTTGAAAATATTTTCTTCTTCAATGATTGGAAGATGTGGATATTCTTCGGGATCCAGTCCATTTAAATTAAATTCGGCTTTACCTGAGCGGATAATCGTTTGAAAGTTGTTTTCCACTTCAATTTCTACAGTATCCATCGGCAGCTTTTTGACAATTTCACTGAAAAAACGGGCATTCAGGACAATACCGCCGCTACTTTTCACTTCAACAATCTCATCTCCGTCAACTTCAGCTGGAATGAATGATTGAATGGAGATATCTGAATCACTTCCTGTTAAAGTGACACCCTCACTAGTAACGCTTATTTTTATCCCCGTTAGAATTGGAATCGTCGTTCTTGATGTGACTGCCTTCATTACTTCTTGGACACTATGAACTAATCGATCTCTTTGGATTATAAATCTCATGTTTCATCCTCCAATTTATTATTGCCAAATAGGCATATTTATTAATAATTTTTATTAAAAAAGATAGTAGTAATAGTAGTAGGGCCTGTTGATATGTGGATAAGTCCAATTAACCTAAGGAAAAACAGTCTATCCACTTGTGGACAGACTGTGTGTAAGTAGTCGTCAGTTATACACATTATCCAGAATTGATTATACCCTCAGCTGATCCTGGATTTCCTTAACCTGACGTTGTAGCTGGGTGTCGGTTTGCATGAGTTTAGAAATTTTTTCATGCGCATGGATGACGGTCGTATGATCGCGACCTCCGAATTCATCTCCAATCTTAGGCAGGGATGAATCCGTTAACTCCCTGGAAAGATACATGGCAATCTGTCTTGGAAAGGCTACGGATTTAGTCCGTTTTTTCGCCTTGAAATCCTCCAATTTCACACTATAATGCTCACCAACCGTTTTTTGGATTTCTAAGATGGTGATTATTTTAGGTTTGGAGCTTGGGATGATGTCTTTTAATGCTTCGGCTGCTAAATCGGCATTAATATCCTTATTAATTAATGAAGAATAAGCGACAACGCGAATGAGTGCACCCTCAAGCTCACGAATATTGGAATCGATTTGGTTGGCAATATAGAGCATGACTTCATTCGGGATATCAAGACCCTCAGCTTTTGCCTTTTTACGCAATATAGCAATCCGCGTTTCTAGATCAGGAGGTGTGATATCGGTGATCAAACCCCACTCAAACCTGGAGCGGAGACGATCCTCAAGTGTAGGGATCTCTTTTGGTGGACGGTCACTCGAGATGACGATCTGTTTGCTTTCTTCATGCAACGCATTGAATGTATGAAAAAACTCTTCTTGGGTTTGTTCTTTTCCTGCAAGAAATTGAATATCATCAATTAATAAAACATCTACGCTTCGGTATCTATCACGGAATTCCCCTGCTTTATTATCCCGGATTGAGTTGATGAATTCATTCGTGAATTTTTCAGATGATAAATAAACGACCTTAGCATTAGGATTATGCTCAAGAACATAATGCCCGATTGCATGCATTAAATGGGTTTTCCCTAGGCCTACGCCTCCGTATATAAATAATGGATTATAGGCTTTGGCAGGTGCTTCTGCGACAGCGAGAGACGCGGCATGGGCAAAACGATTGCCGGAGCCGATGACAAATGTATCGAAGGTGTTTTTCGCATTCAGCATATGCTGTGGAAATGCAGCATGGTCTTTATCCTGTTTTTTTATCTTTTTAGGTTGAACAGGAACGGTAAAATCATCATCTTCTTGATTTGGGGGAATGATGAATTTTGCTTCCAATTCCTCACCGGTAAGTTCAAACAATACATCAGAAATAAGATGGGAATAGCGTTCTTCAAGCCAATCCCTGGCAAATTCATTGGGGGCGGTGACTGTTAATGTATCACCTTGCAGTAAATAAGCCTTGGTTGATTTAAGCCAAGTTTCAAAGCTTGGTTTACTGATTTTTTTTTCGATTTTTCCGAGCGCCTGGTTCCAGAGGCTATCGATGTTATCCAAACTTATCCCTCCTTTGCAAAATATTTTATTAATAGAATCTTAAATGTATAGGCACAAATAAACTCATCGATTGCCGTCTCTATATAAATTTTGACAGCAAAGGTTCGGTGAGCTGTAAGGGATTTGTGTGTTGTAATGTTAATTCCCTATAACTATATCTAGCGCTGTACAACCTTTGTACAGACTACATCTGGTAACCAGGTGTAGGTTTGGATTTTTATTCATCAACAGGTATTTTGAAAAATATATAATAAGAAAGAAAAAGGGTTTTCGACAATATCCACCATCTGTGGACATATTAATATACACAGGTCGAATAAACTATCCACATGTTATACACAGTCTGTGGATAACCGATACCTGTTGATAAAGTTATTCAGAGTGAAAACACAAATATAATATCAGAAATTCAGGCGTCTTGCAATGGGTTAGAAAACTTTATCCACAACTTACCGAGCCTGTGGGAAAAACTTTTCCACAGGCGATTGTTATGTGCAAAAGTCTATGAAAAGGGTTGTGGATAGAAAAAAACATGTCGAATTTTATCCACAGACCATAATTATAGGCTCGGATTAATTTGATTTATTTTGGATGAATCAAGTTGTTCTCCCGGAAAACCGTGAAAAAACCGAATGGAACATTAAAAGATGATTTAGGTTAATTCTTAATTATTTGTCGAATGCCATGTCGATCAGGAAGATACCTTGGGAATTTAATTTATGTGTTCATGGAAAAATTGATGGAAATTCCCCTCTCCCCAAAAATTTCTATATCAGTTCGGAGCAAAATCATTTACAATAGGCTAGGTAGTAAAAAAAGGCCCACTGGACATTGAGCATTAAAAAGAAATATTTTTATGGATGAGGTTGACAAGTAGAAACCTCCATCTATATAATTGTAAAGACTGTCTTTAACTGTTATTCCTCAGGGAGGTGTCATATAATGAAAAGAACTTATCAACCGAATAACCGCAAACATAGTAAAGTTCACGGTTTCCGTGCACGTATGAGCACGAAAAACGGACGTAGAGTAATCGCTGCACGTCGCCGTAAGGGCAGAAAAGTATTATCTGCATAGACCACTGAAAAGTCTCAGTGGTCTTTTTTCGCAAAATAAGGGATTTACTGAGACTCAATTCATGTAATGAAGGTGTAAAAATGAAAAAAAAGTTAAGGATTAAGAAAGAGGACGAATTTCAGCTTGTTTTTAAAAAAGGTGAATCTTCTGCTAATCGGCAATTTGTTGTCTATGTCCTTGAAAAGCCAGGTCAGGATTATTTTCGGATCGGCCTTTCTGTCAGTAAAAAAATCGGGAATGCCGTTGTAAGGAACCAAATTAAAAGATACATAAGGCAAGCGTTTTTGGAATTGAAAGAAGATATAGAAGTGGGTAAGGATTATATTGTGATTGCTCGAAAACCAGCGGCGGAGATGGACTTTTTCCAGGTGAAAAGCAGCTTGATCCATGTCCTGAAACGTTCTAAATCACTAAACTTTAAAATGAAAAGACAATAAAGTCCCCTTTATACCGAATACTAAGCACTCCTCGGATCATGTAGTAACTTGAAAAAGATGACATAGAAAATTCCTATTGGAACTGTGAAAATGGTGGAATACTTTTCCTTGAAAGCCGCTAATGAACAGTTCACAATTGTTTCAAAAAAGATTGATTGCAGATAGGAGGAAATTACGGTTGAAAAAACGAATATTACTCATTATTGGACTAGCCTCGATAATGATGTTGTTAGCAGGGTGTACGGAAATTAAAGAACCTATTACTGCGGAAAGTGAAGGTTTTTGGAATTCATACATTGTCTATCCATTATCAGCCCTGATCATTTGGCTTTCTGAAGCATTTGGCGAGAACTATGGTTTGGGACTCATCGGTGTTACATTAATCATTCGCTTAGCATTACTTCCACTAATGATCAAACAGGTGAAAAGCTCGAAAGCTATGCAGGCCATTCAGCCTGAGATGAAAGAACTTCAAGCAAAATACAGCTCAAAAGATGCTGCCACACAACAAAAACTACAGCAAGAAACAATGGCTTTATTTTCAAAATATAATGTGAATCCATTGGCGGGATGTTTGCCTATAGTGGTCCAAATGCCGATTTTGATCGGATTTTACCATGCCATCAGCCGTACGAAAGAAATTTCTTTACATAGCTTTCTTTGGTTTGATTTAGGTTCCCCGGATCCTTATTATATTTTACCGGTTGTTGCAGGTATTACGACATTTATCCAGCAAAAGATGTCGATGGCTGGCATGAACTCCAATCCACAAATGGCGGCACAAATGACGATGATGCTTTACATCATGCCAATAATGATTGTTGTTTTTGCTATTAAATTTCCCGCTGCTCTTTCTCTTTACTGGGTAGTAGGTAACCTTTTTGGTATCGTTCAAACATATTTCATTAAAGGTCCGGATCTTAGAAAAGCAGCTGCGGAAAACGCGGGAGGGGCAAAGAAAAAGTGAAAAAAGTAACTGCTACAGGACAATCTGTCGAAGAAGCAGTAAATTTAGCTTTAGCTCAACTGAACAGCACTAAGGATCGCGTGGAGATTGAAATAGAAGATGAAGGCAAAAAAGGATTTTTTGGTTTATTTGGTGCAAGGAAGGCAATTGTCCATGTGACATTGCCTCCCGATCCCATTGAAGAGACACTTAAATTTTTGAAGAATGTCAGCGTGGAAATGGGAGTCAATGCAAAAATTGATGTCCATCGTAAAGGTAAGAACGTAACATTTCATTTATCAGGTGATAAAATTGCATTATTAATTGGAAAAAGGGGTCAAACACTAAATTCCCTTCAGTATTTAGCGCAGCTGGTTGCAAATCGATATTCGAAGCAGTTCTTGAATATTACTGTAGATGCAGAAGATTATCGAAATCGCCGCAATGAAACTTTAATCCAATTGGCTGGAAGAATGGCAAATAAAGCTCTAAAAACAGGTAAAGCTGTTTCACTGGAGCCAATGCCATCCTATGAACGTAAAGTCATCCATAATGCTCTCCTGCATTATCCAAAAATAAAAACAACTTCAAGTGGGACGGAACCATATCGCCATTTAGTCATTAGTCCACTCAAATGAACCTTCTGCTTTTAAGCAGGGGTTCTTTTTTTTAGGGCATGATATCGTTGTATGTCGAATGTTTTTTTGTAAAAGAGTAATTCAACAATAACTGACATCATTCTTTTTTTATTCTCATGATCAGTAAAGCGGGCGATATTTGTTATTCACATGTGGATAAGTTAAAATGAGTGTTATAGAATATGGATTCAACGCGTGTGGATAACTCTTGAAAGGAAGGAGTATCTACTTTTTTTCATGAATATACTGTGGTATTGTAGTTATTTAGAGATTCGAGATTTTATTATCAGAAAAAAATAGAAACATCAATATATAAGAGGTGAAAGCATGGAATTCGATACAATCACCGCTATCTCTACTCCCTTAGGGGAAGGGGCAATCGCCATTGTTAGAATCAGCGGTGATGAGGCCATAGAAATAGCCGATGGAATCTTTAAAGGACCAGGCGGAAAAGGATTGCTTGAAGTGAAATCACATACGATTCATTATGGCCATCTTATCCAGCCTAAAACTGGTGAAATCATAGAGGAAGTCATGGTTTCGGTCATGAAGGGTCCAAAGACATTTACAAGAGAAGATGTTGTTGAAATAAATTGTCACGGTGGAATCGTTTCGGTCAATCGGGTATTACAGCTTATTCTCTCACAAGGTGCTCGTTTAGCAGAACCAGGTGAATTTACGAAACGGGCTTTTTTGAATGGCAGGATCGATCTTTCTCAAGCAGAGGCCGTTATGGATTTAATCCGGGCTAAAACGGATAAAGCCATGAATGTGGCATTAGGTCAAATGGAAGGCCGGCTTTCGAAATTAATCCAAAACCTACGTCAAGAAATATTACAGACCCTCGCTCAAGTCGAGGTAAACATAGATTATCCGGAATATGATGATGTCGAAGAAATGACACATCGTTTATTTTTGGAAAAAGGTAGTTATGTGAAGACTGAAATTGAGAAACTGCTTCACACAGCCCAACAAGGGAAAATCCTGCGAGATGGGCTTGCGACGGTTATCATAGGGCGCCCTAATGTCGGGAAATCTTCTTTGCTTAACAGTTTGGTTCATGAAAATAAAGCGATTGTCACTGATATCCCAGGTACAACACGTGACGTAATTGAAGAATATGTCAATGTTCGCGGTGTACCGCTTAAACTTGTGGATACAGCAGGAATTCGCGAAACGGAAGATATCGTTGAACGAATTGGAGTTGAACGGTCCCGTGCAGTATTAAAAGAGGCAGATCTAATATTACTTGTATTGAACTATTCCGATGATTTTACAACCGAAGATGAGAAACTATTCCAGGCTGTTGAGGGAATGGATGTTATCGTTATCATCAATAAAACCGATCTTCCACAGAAAATCGATTCGGCAAAGGTTAAGGAAAAGGCGGCATCACATAAAATCGTTTCTACTTCATTACTTGAGGATCAAGGGGTCGATGAATTGGAAGAAGCCATCGCTTCTTTATTTTTTGAGGGTTCTTTAGAAACGGGGGACCTGACCTATGTTTCGAATGCCAGGCATATAGCCTTGCTAGGACAGGCTTTACAATCAATCGAAGACGCAATCGAAGCTATTGAAATGGGTACGCCAGTTGATTTGGTTCAAATTGACTTCACGAAAGCATGGGAGCTCCTTGGAGAAATCATTGGTGAAAGCGTTCAGGATAATTTGATCAACCAATTGTTCTCACAATTTTGTTTAGGAAAATAAGCGTAAAAGGAGGAAAAGGGTATGCAATACGAAGCAGGTAGCTATGATGTCATTGTTATTGGTGCTGGTCATGCTGGTAGTGAAGCAGGCCTTGCAGCTGCTAGAGTCGGAGCTAAAACGTTGATGATCACCATTAACTTGGATATGGTCGCCTTCATGCCATGCAATCCGTCCGTTGGTGGGCCGGCAAAAGGGATAGTTGTTAGGGAAATTGACGCTTTAGGCGGTGAAATGGGAAAAAATATCGACAAGACCCATATCCAAATGAGGATGCTGAATACGGCTAAAGGTCCTGCTGTTCGTGCGTTACGGGCACAGGCAGATAAATTCCTCTATCAGCAAGAAATGAAAAAGACGATAGAAGACCAAGAAAATTTGACATTGATTCAAGGGATGGTTGAGGAATTAATTGTTGAAAACGACGTTTGTACGGGTGTCATTACAAAAACAGGTGCGGTATATCGTGCGAAAACTGTCGTAATCACGACGGGAACATATTTACGCGGTGAAATCATTTTAGGGGAATTGAAGTATTCAAGCGGTCCCAATAATCAGCAGCCTTCAATCAGGCTTTCAGAACATCTAGAGCAGTTAGGATTCGATTTGGTCCGTTTTAAAACAGGAACACCACCACGTGTCAATAGTTCTTCCATAGATTACAGCAAAACGGAAATTCAGCCTGGTGATGAAGTGCCACGTGCATTTTCTTATGAAACTACAAAGTTCATCACTGATCAATTGCCATGCTGGCTAACGTACACGAATGAGGGGACACATCAGCTCATTGATGAGAATCTACACCGTTCGCCAATGTATTCCGGAATGATAAAGGGAACGGGACCTCGTTATTGCCCATCGATAGAAGATAAGGTCGTTCGTTTCAATGATAAACCACGTCACCAAATCTTCCTTGAACCTGAAGGACGCAATACAAAGGAAGTGTATGTTCAAGGGCTGTCCACTAGTCTGCCTGAAGATGTACAAGTGAAGATCCTTCAAACGATCCCAGGGCTCGAGAAGGCGGAAATGATGCGTGCGGGATACGCAATCGAATATGATGCGATCGTTCCTACTCAGCTATGGCCTACATTGGAAACGAAAAAGGTTAAAAACCTGTATACTGCTGGACAAATTAACGGCACGTCCGGTTATGAGGAAGCAGCTGGCCAAGGGCTTATGGCCGGTATTAATGCCGGATTGAATGCAATAGGTAAGGAAGAACTGATTTTAAGCCGTTCCGATGCCTATATTGGTGTGCTCATTGATGACCTTGTAACGAAAGGTACGAATGAACCATACCGATTGCTGACTTCACGTGCAGAATATCGTTTATTATTGCGTCATGATAATGCCGATTTACGCTTAACGGAAATCGGATTCAATATCGGAATGATCAAAGAAGAACGCTACAATCGTTTCCTTTTGAAAAAAGAAGCGGTTGAAATGGAAAAGGAACGACTAAAATCAAACTTCATCAAACCGACCAAAGAGGTACAAGAAGTCATTACAGCAAGTGGCGGCAGTGAGCTGAAGGATGGAATCCGTGCCTCTGATTTATTGAAGCGGCCTGAAATGGATTATTCCCATATTCAGAAGCTGGCTCCAAGTGATGTCGAACTGAGCGATGATGTGACGGAACAGGTCGAAATTCAGATCAAGTATGAAGGATATATTGAAAAATCCTTGCAGCAAGTCGATCGTCTGAAAAAAATGGAGAATAAAAAGATTCCAGAGAATATCGATTATGATGCAATTTCTGGTCTAGCAACGGAAGCACGCCAAAAATTAAAGCAGGTCCACCCGCTATCAGTAGCCCAGGCTTCAAGAATTTCCGGTGTGAATCCCGCTGATGTTTCCATTTTGCTTGTTTATTTGGAACAAGGTAAGATTGCCAGAGTATCTCAGTAATGGAAATACCCGAAAAGGATTGAAGAAAACATGAATATTGAACAGTTCCAACAAGCACTGCAGGAGAAAGGGATTGAGCTTTCTCCTTACCAGCTTGATCAGTTTGACACTTATTATCGATTATTGGTTGAATGGAACGAAAAGATGAACTTAACAGCCATCACTAATAAAGAAGAAGTTTATCTAAAGCATTTTTATGATTCAATCAGTGCAGCCTTCTATTTCGACTTTAACAAATCTTATCAAATTTGCGATGTCGGGGCTGGAGCTGGATTTCCGAGTATTCCATTGAAGATTTGTTTCCCTGATATCCACGTATCGATTGTGGATTCTTTGAATAAGCGAATCTCTTTTTTGAATCACCTTGCTGAGTCTTTGCAATTAAAGGGAGTTTCCTTCTATCATGACCGGGCGGAAACCTTCGCTCAAAAACCAGAGCATCGCGAATCCTATGATATTGTAATGGCAAGAGCGGTAGCCAGGATGTCCGTTTTAAGTGAGCTATGTTTGCCGCTTGTTAAACCAGATGGGACGTTCATTGCCATGAAAGCTGCTAGTGCACAAGATGAAATGGATACAGGGAAGAAGGCCATTTTTACATTAGGCGGAGAAATCGAAGAAATTCATCCTTTCACATTGCCAGAGGAAAATAGTGAAAGAAACATCATTACTGTAAAAAAAGTGAAGAAGACTCCTAAAAAATACCCAAGAAAACCAGGGACACCGAATAAGCAGCCTATCGAATAACCCTTATACTGATGAGGCAGGTTTCATATTTACTATAAGCGTATGACCTTGTTATGTTCATTCAATACTGTATAAGCCAACATGAAGGTTTTTTTTTGGTACAATGTCAAAGGTGTTCCTTCTTTTCCAGCAGGGCTATAAGCCGGCGATTTTTCTTTTTGATTTCAGGGAAATAATCTTGGGCAAGCCGGCCGATATTTATAAAAACTGGCCGTTCATTCTTCTTTTTTGCCTTGATGACGCCAGTCGACATGTTTTTTACAGTGAAGACCCATATGTATAACCATGTCGGGAAATGTATGCAGGACTTGTCCTTTAAATAGAGAATATGTTATTTGGGAGTTTTAAAAGGTGGTGTAGGAAGATGAAGCATCCTTTTTCGCGGTTCTTTGGGTTTGGCGAAAAAGAAGAACAGCAACTAGAGATGGAGACACCTAGCAATAATAATGAAGAAATAAGAAAAATTTCCATTTCTGATATTGTGCCTAATCGATTTCAACCAAGGACCGTTTTTAATGACGATAAAATTGCTGAATTGGCTCAAACGATTCATACACATGGGATCATTCAGCCAATTGTAGTAAGGGCATATGGACAGGGAAAATATGAAATCATTGCAGGTGAGCGTCGTTTTCGAGCCATGCAAAAGCTTGGCTGGGTATTGGCACCTGCAATAATCAAAGATTTCACCGATACAGAAACGGCTTCCGTTGCGCTGATAGAAAACCTTCAGCGAGAAGAACTGACACCGATTGAAGAAGCTTTGGCTTACGGCAAACTATTGGAGCTGCATAGTCTAACCCAAGAAGCTCTGGCACAAAGACTGGGAATAGGACAATCTACCGTGGCAAATAAGCTTCGGTTGCTTAAGCTGCCCCAGGAAGTTCAAGATGCTCTTCTTCAAAAGCAAATTACGGAACGCCATGCCCGCTCGTTGATACCGTTAAAGAGTCCTGAAAAGCAGCTCAAACTGCTTTTGGAAATCATCGAAAAAGGGTTAAACGTCAAGCAGACCGAAGAGATGGTCGTCAAGCTCTTGACGGGTACTGTGCAAAAGCCGAAACCTAAGCGAAAAGCGTTTAGTAAAGACATGAGGATTGCCGTGAATACTATACGCCAATCACTCAGTATGGTTACAGACAATGGAATAAATTTGGATGCAGAGGAAGAAGAGTTCGAGGAGTATTATCAATTCACGATTAAAATACCTAAGAAAAAAACTTGATTCCCTATCCTTAACCCTGCTTGGTAGTCTACGATTACCAAGCTTTTTTTATTTTGTTGCCAAAAACTCGCATTTTACACCCTAAAAATGATTCAATTTTTCTCGGTTTTTTCATGCTGTTTAGATAAATTTCAAATTTTATGAGGAATTTCAGAAAACGATTTCTTCCAGTAACATTCATGATAAAATAGAAAGAAATAAATGGATTTACGGTAAAAGTTAATAGATATAGCGTGAGAAGATAGTTGAAAGCAGGTGAATTCGTGGGTAAGATTCTCGCCATTGCCAATCAAAAAGGCGGTGTTGGAAAAACGACAACTTCTGTCAGTCTAAGTGCCTGTCTTGCATACATAGGACAGAAAGTCTTAATGGTCGATATCGATCCGCAGGGAAATGCGACAAGCGGTGCAGGTATTGATAAAGCGGATGTGGAACAATGTATTTATGATGTATTGGTTGATGATGTCGAAGCCAGTACCGTCATCATGGAAACAAAGGTAGAAAACTTATATGCTATACCTGCGACAATTCAACTTGCAGGTGCTGAAATTGAACTTGTTCCAACCATCTCAAGGGAAGTCCGATTAAAAAGGGCATTAGAAGAGGTGCAAAGTCAATATGATTACATCGTGATTGACTGTCCTCCATCATTGGGCTTGCTTACGCTTAATGCATTAACGGCAGCAGATGCAGTTTTGATTCCTGTACAATGTGAATATTATGCATTGGAGGGCCTGAGTCAACTCTTGAATACGGTCCGTCTCGTCCAAAAGCATTTGAACCATGATTTGAAAATCGAGGGTGTGCTATTGACGATGTTGGATGCCAGGACAAATTTAGGTCTCCAGGTTATAGAAGAGGTCAAAAAATACTTTCAGGATAAAGTCTATCAAACCATCATCCCTCGCAATGTCCGTTTGAGTGAAGCACCGAGCCATGGAGAACCAATAATTATATATGATCCAAAGTCACGAGGAGCGGAGGTCTATCTAGAACTGGCAAAGGAAGTGGTATCAAATGGCTAAAGGACTTGGCAAAGGACTTAACGCACTTTTCACTGGGGATATAAGTAAAGATGAAATCGTGCGCGAAATCAAATTAAGGGAATTAAGGCCAAATCCTTATCAGCCCCGAAAGAGCTTCCGACTTGAAGCTATAGAAGAATTAAAGCAATCTATCATGGAACATGGGATATTACAGCCGATTATTGCCCGGAAAAGTATTAAGGGCTATGAAATCGTTGCTGGGGAGAGGCGTTATCGTGCTGCCAAGGAAGCTGGTTTAAAGACAGTTCCGGTTGTTGTGAGGGAATTGAATGAACAGCAGATGATGGAACTGGCGATTTTGGAAAACCTGCAACGGGAAGATTTAAATCCAATTGAGGAAGCTGCCGCTTATCAGACACTTCTTGAAAAATTGAATTTCACCCAGGAACAGCTGGCCAATAGGTTGGGTAAAAGCCGACCCCATATCGCGAACTATGTAAGATTGCTATCTTTGCCTGAAGGGATTAGGAGTTATATCTCCGAAGGGGAAATTTCCATGGGGCATGGCCGAGCATTACTGGGTTTAAAGAAAAAAGAGATGCTTAAGCCAGTAGTGGATAAAATCCTCAAAGAAGGAATGAATGTCAGACAGCTGGAGCAATATATACATCAATTGAATGATACCGTTTCACGTGAAACCAAACCTAAGAAACAAGATAAAAAAGATATATTCATAAAGCAACGCGAGTCAAGTCTGCGTGAAAGACTGGGAACGAGTGTAACGATAAAACAAAGCAAGAAAAAAGGGAAAATAGAAATCGAATTCTTTTCAAAAGAAGATCTGGAGAGGATTTTGGACTTGATCGATCAAGAGAACATTTCCTCTTAGATCGCCTTTGTGAAAAAAAAGTGGCAACAGAGGTTTAATCTATTTTTTATTTTTTACTGTGGAAAATTAGGTGAGTGAGATGGTATTATTAGGGGCTTTGGTGAATGGTGCCTGCATTTTAATCGGTTCGATTTTGGGAAGGTTTTTGCAACATATACCTGAAAAGATAAAAGAAACGGTGATGAGTGGAATTGGTTTAGCCGTCATGGTCTTAGGCTTGCAGATGGGGCTTAAAAGTGATCAATTCCTTATTGTCATTTTAAGTATTGTTGGAGGGGCTGTCCTTGGGGAATGGATGAATCTTGAGGGTAGGCTTAATTCTTTAGGCAATTGGATTGAACGCAGGATGAAAGCGAAAGAAGGAATTTCGATATCCCAGGGGTTTGTAACGGCTACGCTCATATTTGGCATTGGGGCGATGGCCATTATCGGTGCCATGGATAGCGGTATCCGGAATGATCATGACGTTTTGATAACAAAAGCGATCATCGATGGATTTACAGCACTGGTCCTCGCCAGTACGCTTGGCATAGGAGTACTTTTTTCGGCATTTCCGGTCATTCTTTATGAGGGCTTGATAGCAATTTTTTCAAGACAGATTAATACGCTGATCCCAACTGCTTTAATGGATTCCTTCATACTGGAAATGACGGCAACTGGGGGAGTCATGATATTAGCAATTGGTTTGAATATTATCGGTGTCACCAAAATAAGGGTGGCTAATCTGCTTCCTGGCATAATGATCACCGCCATTTTAGTTACAATCATGTATTATTTTTAAATAAAGGCTCTTTTCGTAAAGATTGTTGTATTTTAAAACGAAACTATTTAAGGTTGATTGGAGCGGAAGTGCGAGACTCCTACGGGAGCAGCGGGACAGGTGAGACCCCACAGGCGTTTCCGCCGATGAGGCTCACCGCCCGCCCCGCGGAAAGCGAGAAATCAACCACAACTCACTACCTGGTAAATAGCAACAAAGTATGTGAAAACAGCCTAAATAAAAGAAGGAAGGGGATAATCCCTTCCTTCATTTTTTTTGATCAGCAAAACCGATCAAAGGGTTTTTTCTTGCTTGAATGACAATGTGAAAGGAGTGATGGAAGGTTTTACTGGATAATGATTTTGTGCTTCATAAATCCCCTCGGCGATGGTTTTGGCCATTTTTAGCACAAGATTAAGACGAGTGTTTTGCAAGACCATGAACTCCATGAAGCCACTTACATTCACGATTCCTGTTATATGGGCATTTCCAACGGAAGGAAGATCTTTATTGACCCCAGCACCTGGTTTCACCGGTCCTTGACCGATTTGGACAATACCGACGCTTTTCATCTTCCCTAAGCAAGCATCGATTCCGACTATAAATGGATTGGTATGAATCTTTTTTATTTCATTTAATTTTTCCGATAAATTCATCGCATGTATAGGGTCATCTAAAGTACCGTAAACATGGAACGATGAAGAACTGTTTTCAGCTTTTTCACTTAGCAGAGTGCCGACAAGTGGTCCGAGGGAATCGCCTGTAGAACGGTCTGTGCCTATACAGACGATGACGATTGTTTGAAGCTTTCCAGTTGGTAGAAGGTTGATTAATTCCTGGGAAATTTGTTTGGATGCATCCGTATCTTCATGCAGGATGCGGCTCAATCTATTTTTATTATTATTAAATAGACTAGAATTCAGATTCATCGGCTCAACTCCTTTACTTTATTTGGTATTACAGTATACGGATAAAAAGGAAAAAATATACGGTATTTAACGTAACGGATGAGGGAAATTTTTGTAGAACTTGCAAACAGGTGAAGGGGAAATGGATTGACTTTTCTTCCTCTACCAATTGCTTTCATTTATACATTCTAGTAAAAAAATACTGGATTAACTCGGAAAAAACTTCTATTTCTTTTACCTATATACCCATATTTTTTTTGTACAGAAACCCTTATTTATTGATAAAATAGAGAAAACTTCTCCTATTCGGGTTATCTCACAGCATGAGGGGTAGAGGAATAAGTCAGTATGGTAAAGTCATAGAGAAAATATAAAAGTTTTGCAGAATTTTGGATTAGCCAGGAGGAAAAGATGGAACGCATTTATGATAACGTTACAAAAGAGGTAATGGATGAAAAATTATGGTTACTATTAGGGGAAGGAATCATTAAAATCTTCCTTGTTCTCCTGTTATCACGTATTATTATTAGAATAGGAAAGACGGTCATAAGTAAATTTTTCGCGGTTCGCTTAAGAAGTCCTATTCGCGTTTCAGAGCGCAGAGAAACGACACTCATTAAGTTGCTGGAAAATATAGTCACTTATGTTATTAATTTTATTGCCTTGGTAATGATTCTTGAAATTTTCGGATTTGATGTAAAGGCTTTGCTGGCTGGAGCTGGGATTCTTGGTTTGGCAGTTGGTTTCGGTGCCCAAAGTTTGGTCAAAGATATCATCACAGGATTCTTTGTGATTTTTGAAGATCACTTCTCGGTGGGGGACTATATTAAAATTAATACTTTTGAGGGTGAAGTTCTCGAAATTGGGCTTCGTACAACAAAGATTAAAAGTAGCTCAGGAGAATTGCACCTCATACCTAATGGTAGTATTGTTCAAGTTACAAATTATTCTATATTAAATAGTAAGGCTGTTGTGGATGTAGCTATACCTAATGATGGATCAGTGGAACTTGCTGAGAGGGTACTCATTCAAACCTTGAGTAATATGGAAGGCAAATATGACTTCTTAGTCAAAGCACCTGAATTTTTAGGAATTGAAGCGATAAGTCCTGATGAAGTTGTCTTTCGTGTCACTGCTGAAACAAAACCGATGCATCATGTCGAAATGAGTAGAATATTAAGAAAAGAAATAAGTGCTGCGCTTGATTTAAGTGGGATTAAATCTACGTACAATGGCAGCGAGTCATAGGAATTAGGGGGCTCATGGTTATGGAAGAAAAAGAGTTTGCGCTTAAGGATATTGTGGAAATGAAAAAACCACATCCCTGTGGAGTAAATAAGTGGAAAATCATTCGACTTGGTATGGATATCCGGATAAAATGTGAAGGCTGCGGTCATAGCGTAATGCTGCCTCGACGTGAATTCGCGAAGAAAATGAAAAAAGTTCTACAAAAGCATGAGGAGTGATCATGCTTTTTTTTTGAGTGAAGGCAGTCCTGAGTTTCTCATGATTTACTTGTCTTTTTAGGAAGCGAAATCTATAATTGGGAAAGGTTTAGGTAATTGGATGGTTTTTATAGAAAATCAGACTTTTTCCCATATGTACGAATTATCTTGAAGGAGTGAAATATAAATGGCTTTAACAGCTGGTATAGTAGGTTTGCCTAACGTAGGTAAATCCACTTTATTTAATGCAATTACTCAGGCAGGTGCGGAATCTGCCAACTATCCTTTCTGTACGATTGACCCAAATGTCGGGATTGTTGAAGTGCCAGATCACCGTCTGCAAAAATTGACAGAATTGGTCAAACCCAAAAAAACGGTTCCGACAGCATTTGAATTCACGGATATCGCCGGAATTGTAAAAGGGGCCAGTAAAGGAGAAGGTCTCGGTAATAAATTCCTTTCCCATATCCGTCAAGTGGATGCAATTTGTCAGGTTGTCCGTTGTTTCGCAGACGATAACATTACTCATGTTTCTGGAAAAGTAAATCCAATCGATGATATCGAAGTCATCAACCTTGAATTGATCCTGGCCGATTTGGAATCCGTTGATAAACGCATCGACCGTGTCGGAAAAATGGCCAAGCAAAAGGATAAAGGCGCAGTGGCTGAACATGAAATTCTTGTGGCTTTAAAAGAAGCATTGGAGAATGAAAGGCCCGCCCGTTCAGTTGAATTTACCGAGGAACAGCAAAAATTGGTGAAGGGCATGCACTTGCTTACGGCGAAGCCGACTCTTTATGTAGCGAATGTGAGCGAAGATGAAGTGGCTAATGCTGACGATAATGAATATGTTCAGCAAGTTCGTGAATATGCTGCGAAGGAAAATGCAGAAGTAATCGTAATTTGTGCCAAAATCGAAGAAGAAATTGCAGAGCTTGAAGGTGAAGAAAAGGAAATGTTCCTATCTGAACTTGGCATTGAAGAGTCGGGTCTTGACCAGTTGATCCGTGCTTCATATAATCTTCTCGGATTGGCAACATACTTTACAGCTGGTGTACAGGAAGTGCGTGCATGGACATTCCGTAAAGGTATGAAAGCCCCTCAATGTGCAGGTGTCATTCATACGGACTTCGAACGTGGCTTCATCCGTGCCGAAATCGTTTCTTATACCGATTTGCTTGAAGCGGGTAGTCATAGTGCTGCAAAAGAAGCAGGAAAAGTTCGATTAGAAGGAAAAGAATACATCGTTAACGATGGCGATGTAATCCATTTCCGTTTCAACGTTTAAGTTAAAAAGACCCTGCATTTTCCCAATGCAGGGTCTTTTTTGAGCCTTTAATCATTAGATTTCAATTAATTGTAATAAGTCGAACCGTTCGTTGCAAAGCCACTTTAACTATGCTATAATTTTATCTTGTGAGTAATTATAAATAATTGCTCCTTGCCCAATTGGGCCGCTTAGACCAAAAGGAGGTGACAGTGATGAGAAAATACGAAATTATGTATATCATCCGTCCAAACATTGAGGAAGAAGCTAAAAAAGCTTTAGTTGAACGTTTCAACACAATCCTTTCTGATAATGGTGCGGAAGTAGAAGCAAAAGAATGGGGTAAACGCCGTCTTGCATACGAAATCAATGATTTCCGTGATGGTTACTACATGCTTCTTAAAGTTAACGCTGAAAGTGCTGCGATTCAAGAATTCGATCGTCTTGCTAAAATCAGTGAAGACATTATTCGCCACATGGCTACTAGAGAAGAAGTCTAATCCAATATTTTAATATAAATTCTAATCTTGTTTCACGTGAAACAAGTTTGAAACCTAGGGGTTGATTCTGATGATGAATCGCGTAGTTTTGGTAGGACGCTTAACTAAAGATCCTGAATTGCGATATACACCTAATGGAGTTCCCGTAGCTACCTTTACTTTAGCTGTGAATCGTGGTTTTACGAATCAGCAAGGTGAACGTGAAGCGGATTTCATTAACTGTGTAGTTTGGCGTAAACCGGCAGAAAATGTAGCTAACTTCTTGAAAAAGGGCAGTTTAGCTGGCGTGGATGGACGTGTCCAAACACGTAATTATGAAGGACAAGACGGCAAACGCGTATATGTGACGGAGATTCTGGCTGAGAGCGTTCAATTCCTTGAACCACGAAGCAGTTCAGCGGGTGAAAGAAATGAAGGCGGTTCTTACGGTGGAGGTCAAAAAAGTTATGGTAACAATAATAACGGAAATGACAACAATTCGTATGGACAAAATCCTAATCAGAATCAACGGAGCAATAACAACTACACTCGTGTAGATGATGATCCATTTGCAAATGACGGTAAAACAATCGACATTTCAGATGACGATCTTCCGTTTTAAACAGCCGTTTAAAATGAAAATTTAAAAAGCAGGGAGGGAAATTTATTATGGCAATGGGTGGACGTAAAGGACGCGGTAAGCGTAAAAAGGTTTGTTATTTCACATCTAACGGAATCACTAAAATTGATTACAAAGATACAGATCTTCTTAAAAAATTCGTCTCAGAACGCGGTAAAATTTTACCACGTCGTGTAACTGGCACAAGCGCTAAATATCAACGTAAATTAACGATTGCTATTAAACGCTCACGTACTATGGCATTACTTCCATATGTATCTGGTGAATAATAAATTGGCACATTGAGGAGTTTTCCTTAATGTGCCTTTTTTTATAAGTTAGGATCTTATGCTGAAAAACCGCTGAATTGCGGTTTTTTTATTTTTAAAAGGAATTTAAAAAGGTGTTTTCCTTACAAAAAATAATCATATCCTAAAAAAGAATGTGATGTTTGAAATATCCTGGCCGTAACGGATACAATATGAAGATAAGACATTAATTTTAATATTAACGGGGGGGTGAAAAAATGAATAACGGGAGACGAATTGCGGAGGGTGGAGCCCTTTTGGCACTATATTGCATTTTACTGTTCATCACCATTCGAGTCCCGCTAGTGGGTATCTTCACTATTTTCTTTTTACCCATTCCATTCATACTGGTCACAATCAAACAAAAGTTATCGTGGAGCCTCGGTTACCTATTCATTGCTTCACTATTGTCGATCCTCATCGGGACGATATTGTCTGTCCCGCTTACCTTGCTTATGGGGGCAACGGGAATTGCGATCGGTTATTTTTTGAAAAAGGACAAACCGATGGCACCTATGTTCATAAGTGCAGTCCTTGTCTTCCTGGGAGGAATTTTATTAATATATGCAGCTTCAGTGTTAATAACGGATGTTAATTACATAGAAGAATCGATGAATATGGCTGAAGGGTCTATAAAAAAAACAATCGACATCATGGATTCTTTAGGACAGGCACCGACGGAACAAGTCAAAAAGCAGATGTATGAATCAATCGATATGATAAACACGCTGATGCCAAGTTTATTCGTGTTGATATCAGTCAGCATGGTTTTATTGATTTTCTTTGCTGCACATCCCATTGTGAAGAGGTTCAGCGATAAGACGCTAAAATGGCCTCATTTTCGAGATCTTCGACTCCCGAAAAGCCTTTTATGGTATTATTTAATTACGATGCTTCTTGCTCTTTTTGTGAATACGGACAAGAATAGTTTTGTATATATGGCCATATCGAACCTATTTTTCATCCTGCAGTTCTTCATTTTATTACAAGGATATTCCCTGATATTTTATATCGCTCATGTGAAGTCATGGGCTAAAGCCATACCTGTTTTAATCGTGGTTTTTTCTTTGCTGCTGCCGATTCCGATTGTTACAACGGCCGTACGATTTTTAGGTATAATAGATTTAGGATTTCCTTTTAGGGAGACGATCAAGAAAAAGGAATAGACTTTTTTGTAAAACAGATGCTTTTAGGAGCTGAAACTATGCCATCTTATTTGAAAGAATACTCGATTAAGTCCCCAGTGTATGGGATGCTGGCCGCGGGCGTGTTACTTTTGGGCGTACTGGCTTATTATAATTGGGTTATTGCACTTGTTGGTTTATTGATTCTTGCTGGTTTATTTTATTTAACATTAAGAATGGTAGAAAAAAAGCAACGTAAGACAGAAGAGTATATAACGACTTTATCTTACCGTTTAAAAAAGGTCGGTGAGGAAGCGTTATTGGAAATGCCAATTGGGATCATGCTCTTTAATGAGGATTATTACATTGAATGGACCAATCCATTCCTGGCTTCGTGTTTTAGTGAAGACTCCTTGGCGGGAAGATCGCTATACGATGTTGCGGACTCGATCGTTCCGTTAATTAAGCAAGAGATCGAGACAGAGACAATTACGCTCCACGATCGGAAATTCAAAGTGGTCCATAAGCGAGAGGAAAGGCTTCTTTACTTTTTTGATGTGACGGAGCAAGTGGAAATCGAGAAACTATATGAAGATGAGCGAACGGCAATTGCGATCATTCTCCTTGATAACTATGATGATTTGACACAGGGTATGGATGATCAGCGTAAAAGCAGCATTAATAGCTTGGTTACCTCACTTCTTGATAGATGGGCAAGGGATAATGGCGTTTTCTTTAAACGGGTTTCCTCGGAGCGATTCATCGCTGTCTTTAATGAGCATATCCTTCAGCAACTTGAGAAGGGGAAATTCTCGATTTTGGATGAAATCAGGGAAACGACGGCCAAGCAAAATGTACCATTGACCTTGAGCATCGGGGTCGGCTCGGCAGTGTCATCCTTACCGGAACTGGGTACACTTGCACAGTCCAGCTTGGATCTCGCTTTAGGACGGGGCGGTGACCAGGTAGCCATCAAGCAAGCGAATGGAAAAGTGAAATTCTATGGGGGTAAAACCAATCCGATGGAAAAACGCACGAGGGTCCGTGCACGTGTGATTTCCCATGCATTGAAGGATATAGTCCTTGATAGTGATAAAGTCATTGTCATGGGCCATAAAAACCCGGATATGGACGCAATCGGTTCAGCCATCGGCATTTTGAAAGTTGCCCAAATGAATGAACGTGAAGGCTATATTGTAATTAACACCCAGCAGCTTGATAGCAGTGTACTTCGTTTAATGGAGGAAATCAAAAATAAAGAAGAGCTTTATGCCCGGTTTATAACTCCTGATGATGCTCTTGAAATGATTACGGATGAGACATTGCTGGTTGTGGTCGATACACATAAACCTTCTATGGTAATTGAAGAGCGGTTATTGAATAGGATCGATAAGGTTGTAGTCATCGACCATCATCGCCGGGGTGAGGAGTTCATCAAAAACTCATTGCTCGTCTATATGGAGCCATATGCGTCTTCAACAGCAGAACTTGTGACCGAACTGCTTGAATATCAGCCGAAACGCAGTAAGATAGATATGCTGGAATCAACGGCGCTACTTGCAGGTATCATTGTCGATACGAAAAGCTTCACTTTAAGAACAGGTTCACGTACTTTCGATGCAGCCTCTTATCTAAGGGCACATGGAGCTGATACGGTACTTGTCCAGAAGTTCTTAAAAGAAGACGTTGACACCTATATTAAACGGTCGAAGCTCATTGAAGAAGTTATCTTTTATAAAAAGGGAATTGCAATTGCCTCGGCAAAAACCGATCAGGTCCACAATCAGGTGCTCATTGCTCAGGCTGCGGACACCCTATTGACCATGGATGGCGTTGTTGCTTCCTTTGTAATGGCTAAGCGATCTGATGATACAGTAGGCATAAGTGCGCGATCG
This sequence comes from Peribacillus sp. P4_B1, assembly GCF_056402395.1. Lineage (NCBI taxonomy): Bacteria > Bacillati > Bacillota > Bacilli > Caryophanales > Bacillaceae > Peribacillus > Peribacillus sp. P4_B1. The sequence goes on along the minus strand of NZ_JBFUHM010000020.1, from coordinate 54,502 downwards.
CTTGGTGATATCAATGTACAGGTAATCATGGAAATGTTAAATGGAGGCGGACATTTAACAAATGCCGCTACTCAACAGGCATGCTCCATTGATGAAGCAGAAAGTCGATTAAAAACAGCTATAGATGAATATTTAGAAGGGGGACAAAAAGAATGAAAGTAATATTTCTGAAAGACGTAAAAGGTAAAGGGAAAAAAGGGGAAGTTAAAAATGTTGCAGATGGTTATGCACATAATTTCCTGCTAAAACAAGGATTGGCCGTTGAAGCAAATAATACAAATGTAAAAACATTGGAAGCCCAGAAAAATAAAGAAGAATCACTTGCAGCAGAAGAACTGCAGCATGCTGAAGAATTGAAAGTGCAGCTGGAGAAACTAACGGTTGAACTATCTGCCAAAGCCGGTGAGGGCGGGCGTTTATTCGGTTCCATCACGACTAAACAAATTGCATCGGAGCTTCAGAAAAAACACGGTATCAAGGTTGATAAACGTAAAATGGAGCTTGCTGAAGGCATCCGCACTTTAGGGCATACAAAGCTTCCAGTCAAGCTTCACCCTGAAGTCACTGCGACACTGACTGTGCATGTGAAAGAAATTAACTAATTTTAGCTGTTTCATATCTGTGAAAAATTGATAAAATAGAGATAGACGAAAAATGTGATTGGGCATGTTGTCCTTTCACTTTTTTTCTTTTTTACTAGAAACATATAAATGGTATCCTCTTAGAATGGGAGGTTTTAAGATATGATAGAACAATTTCAGGATAGGATTCCCCCTCAAAATATAGAAGCCGAACAGGCTGTGCTAGGAGCCATTTTTCTTGAGCCCTCTTCATTGACCGTTACATCGGAAGTTTTGATTCCGGCGGATTTTTACAGAAGCTCTCATCAAAAAATCTTTAATGTGATGCTTAATTTGAATGACGAAGGAAAAGCTGTCGATTTGATTACGGTGACAGAGGAATTGGCTGCGACAAAAAACCTTGAAGAGGTTGGCGGAGTTTCTTATTTAAGTGAATTGGCCGGATCGGTACCTACCGCGGCCAATATTGAATATTATGCTCGCATCGTCGAGGAGAAGTCATTGCTGCGTCGTTTGATCAGGACAGCGACCAACATCGCTCAGGAAGGCTACAGTCGCGAGGACGAGGTCGAGGAGCTGCTCGGGGAAGCAGAAAAAACGATCATGGAAGTGGCCCAGCGTAAGAATTCCGGGTCTTTTCAAAATATTAAGGATGTATTGGTTGCGACGTACGATAACATAGAAATTTTGACTACCCGTAAAGGGGATGTCACGGGAATACCGACAGGGTTTGCTGAACTGGATCGAATGACAGCAGGGTTCCAACGTAATGACCTCATCATAGTGGGTGCCCGCCCTTCGGTTGGTAAAACCGCTTTTGCATTGAATATCGCTCAAAACGTTGCGACCAAAACGGAGGAGAATGTAGCGATTTTCAGTCTTGAAATGGGTGCAGAGCAGCTCGTTATGCGTATGCTCTGTGCTGAAGGAAATATCAACGCTCAGAATTTACGGACAGGTTCCTTAACGGATGAGGATTGGCGTAAATTGACGATGGCGATGGGAAGCTTGTCGAATGCCGGCATTTATATCGATGATACGCCAGGTGTGAGGATTGGTGAAATTCGTTCGAAATGCCGTCGTTTGAAGCAGGAACATGGGCTTGGCATGATATTGATCGATTACCTGCAGTTAATTCAAGGCGATGGTCGTTCAGGCGACAACCGTCAGCAAGAGGTATCCGAGATTTCACGTTCACTTAAAGCGCTCGCTCGTGAACTTAAAGTGCCCGTCATAGCCCTTTCCCAGCTATCGCGGGGAGTGGAGCAGCGCCAGGATAAGCGTCCGATGATGTCTGATATCAGGGAATCCGGGAGTATCGAGCAAGATGCCGATATCGTCGCATTCTTATACCGTGATGATTATTATGATAAAGAATCCGAGAATAAAAATATCATTGAAATCATTATAGCGAAACAGCGTAATGGTCCAGTAGGCACGGTTTCGCTTGCATTCGTGAAAGAATATAATAAATTCGTTAACCTCGAACGCCGTTTCGATGATGATTCGATGTCTCCCGGCGCATAGGGAACTGCCTGCCATTCATGCAATGGCGGGCTGTTTTTATTTTGGAAAAAGAAAGGGACTGGTGATAATAATAAAAGAAATCAAAGGGTAGAATAAGGATTGACAATCCAAAACCAATTTTGAAAACGGAAAGATTTTTTTCATATTTACGAACGAAGTATTTTTTGAAATGTGTAACGTTCGGATTTTGTATTGACTTCCACTTTGGATTATTGATAAAATAGGTTTGTTTGATAAGAACCGGTAAATAATCGGTATTACGTGAACCTTTGGAGGTGCTTTATTCAGATGTCATCAGTTGTAGTAGTCGGTACACAATGGGGAGACGAAGGTAAAGGTAAAATAACAGATTTTCTATCCCAGAATGCGGAAGCCATCGCTCGTTATCAAGGTGGGAATAATGCAGGGCATACAATAAAATTTAATGGCGTTACCTATAAACTGCATTTAATTCCGTCAGGGATTTTTTATAGTGATAAAATTTGTGTCATTGGAAATGGTATGGTGGTTGATCCAAAAGCTCTTGTAGAGGAGCTTGCTTATTTACATAGTCATGGAGTGAGTACGGATAATCTTCGTATCTCTAACCGTGCACATGTCATTCTTCCTTACCATATCAAATTGGATGAAGTCGAAGAAGACCGTAAAGGCGCTAATAAAATTGGAACGACAAAAAAAGGAATCGGCCCTGCTTATATGGACAAAGCTGCTCGTAACGGAATCCGTATGGCAGATCTTTTGGACCGTGAAATTTTTGAGGAAAAATTGGCTCAAAATCTTGTCGAAAAAAACCGTATGTTCGAACGCTTCTATGAAACGGAAGGTTTCAAAATCGAAGATATCATGGATGAATACTATGAGTACGGACAACAAGTGCAGAAATATGTTTGTGATACATCCGTTGTATTGAACGATGCACTTGATGAAGGAAAACGGGTATTATTCGAAGGGGCACAAGGTGTGATGCTTGATATCGATCAAGGAACATACCCATTCGTCACTTCATCTAATCCTGTTGCAGGTGGCGTTACGATCGGTTCTGGCGTAGGTCCTACAAAAATCAATCATGTGGTTGGAGTATGTAAAGCATATACAAGCCGTGTGGGCGATGGTCCTTTCCCTACAGAATTGCATGATGAAGTCGGCAACCAAATCCGTGAAGTTGGCCGTGAATATGGTACAACTACAGGCAGGCCGCGCCGTGTAGGCTGGTTTGATGCAGTTGTCGTTCGCCATGCACGCCGTGTCAGCGGGATTACCGATTTATCATTGAACTCGATTGACGTGTTATCAGGTCTTGATACGGTCAAAATTTGTGTAGCTTATGAATACAAAGGCGAAATCATTCATGAGGTTCCAGCAACATTAAAAGCGATTGGCGAATGTAAACCAGTTTATGAAGAGCTATCAGGCTGGTCAGAAGACATCACAGGATGCAAATCATTGGATGAGCTTCCAGAGAACGCTCGCCACTATGTAGAGCGCGTATCTCAATTGGTAGGCATTCCTTTGACTACTTTTTCTGTCGGTCCTGACCGCAACCAAACAAATATCGTGAGAAGCCCTTGGCGTCTAGCGTAATTGATGAAATGGAGCTGGCTTTTTAGCCGGCTCTTCTTCATTATTGGAATCAATCACTGCATTCTGATGTCACAATCGAGAGACCTGGGATATTGGAAGAATGGATTGAAACAGTAGGAAAAAGGAAAAAGATAAAAAAAAATAATTTTATTTCAAAAAAACTATTGCCTAAACTATGATAACCATGATATTATCAAAAGCGTCGTCACAATAGAACAAGCATTAACAGCATCAAGCGAGTAGCTGCATTGAGGCGTGAAACATCCTGAAAAGTTACATTTCATTAGAACGAGCCATTAGCTCAGTTGGTAGAGCATCTGACTTTTAATCAGAGGGTCGAAGGTTCGAATCCTTCATGGCTCACCATTTTTTTCGGCCCATTGGTCAAGCGGTTAAGACACCGCCCTTTCACGGCGGTAACACGGGTTCGAATCCCGTATGGGTCACTTCTTTATATAATTCTTTACTGGTCCCGTGGTGTAGCGGTTAACATGCCTGCCTGTCACGCAGGAGATCGCGGGTTCGATTCCCGTCGGGACCGCCATTTTATTTTTTTGTTCTAAAATAGAATATTTGGCTCAGTAGCTCAGTCGGTAGAGCAAAGGACTGAAAATCCTTGTGTCGGCGGTTCGATTCCGTCCTGAGCCATCCTTTTTAAAAACGCCTTTCCTTTAGGGCGTTTTTTTTGTTTTACATCCAGATGTATTATAAATGAAATCTTGTTAATGAATTGTTAACGATTTGTAACATACCAATTTCACCCAAATTGGCATATAAACTGCTTTTATCCTTACGGGGCTTACGTCCACTCCTTATTTCGAAATGTATCGAATCTTCCTCATTAGCATATTTATTGGTACTTGTTGTCACCATTTATACAGTTCTATTACATTATCACGACTGTTTCTTGTTTTTTTTTTTATTATGGTAGAGTTATGAGTGAAAAATCATAATAGAAATCAGTCATATGCAAGTGGATATTTAAATTGGACTAATAAATCTCAAAATAAATTTGATTAGTTTCTTAATTGGTGACTGAGCCGTTAAGGAGGACAATATATGTTTAGCTCAAAAGGTAAGGGGATCATCCTGTTGATGGTTTCGGTCATTTTATTGCTTGCTGGAAATATGGCAACGGCCGCAGGGATATCGAAAACTGACACCATTCAGCATGTTTATCTTAATGATGAGTTCGTCGGAAGTGTGACGGATGAAACGGAAATAGAGGAGATCGTAGCCGATAAGGTAAAAGCAGCACAGAGAGATTATCCAGACTATACATTCGATAGGGAGTCGCAGCTGTCATATGTACCTGAAGAGGTATTTGATGAAGAAGTAAAAGAAGATCAGGCTGTAAAGCATATTCAAGAAAAGCTCAATGTGAAAGCAAAGGCGTATGAAATCGACATAGATAATCAGGCGGTCGCTTATGTTGCGTCAAGGGATGATGCTGAGGACGTTTTGGAAAAAATCAAGTTATTATATGTAAATGAAGAGGAATACGCTGAATATGAAACAGGTAAAAAAGGAAACGAAACGGGTGCAAAACCGTTAAAAGAACCAGGAAGTAGAATTCTGGACATCAAGTTTTCACTTCCCGTTACGTTTAAAGAATCAATGATCGATCCAGCTGAAATCAAGACCGTCGATGATACCATTTCCATGATAGAAGAAGGAAAGAAAGAAAAGACGCTTTATGAGGCTATGGAAGATGAGGATCTTGAAGCAATTGCCAATCAGCATGATATGGACCTGGATCAACTGTTAGAGCTAAATCCAGGACAGGATGAGGGCAAAGGGCTTAAAAAGGGCGAGCATCTCTATGTGACCCAGCTTACGCCCTATGTGAACGTAATGGTGGAAAGAGAAGTATTAAAGGAAGAGAGGATTCCTTTCGAAAAGAAAGTGAAGGAGGATGACGAACTTCCCAAGGGTGAACTCATTACTGAACAAATTGGCAATGAGGGGGTTCAGGCATTCACATATGCAGTATCTGAAACAAATGGTAAGAAAATCAGTGAAACGATCGTAAAAAAAGAAAACACGGAAAAAGCCAAAATGGAAGTCACTAGAAAAGGCACGAAGGTCGTTCCTTCACAGGGGAGCGGTACATATTCATGGCCTGCAGATGGGGGCTATATTTCCAGCAAGCAGGGGCAGCGCTGGGGGAAACTTCATAAAGGTATCGATATTGCCCGGCCAACCACCAGGACCATAACGGCAGCGGATCATGGGATAATCGAGACTGCTGGAAACTCCGGAGGGTATGGAAATAAGATAACGATCAATCATAATAACGGGTATAAGACAGTATATGCCCATTTGGATTCAATAAATGTAAAAGCTGGACAAAAGATTGAGAAGGGCATGAAAATTGGCATGATGGGTTCAACAGGGCACTCCACAGGTGTCCACCTCCATTTTGAAATATATAAAAACGGTTCTCTTGTAAATCCGCTAAACTATATAAGTCAGTAATCGATGGGAGTCTTCGAAAAATATTCGAGGACTTCTTCTGCTTCACAGATAGATGAGAATAATAGGAAAAAGGTGATTTAATGCCTATAAAATGATAAAGTAGAATAGATACAATTCGCTTTCATTCCGGTGTTCGGTCCCTTTTATTGGGTATATATATATAAATTTGTTGAACTGGGATGCTAGATTGGTGCAAGCAGAAGGAAAAGTGAATAAAGTCCCGGATAAGGACACGGTTTTTAATAGATTCAGTTTAGTTATTAAAAAGGAGATAAGCACATGGATAAGAAGATTCTGGTAGTGGATGATGAAAAGCCAATTGCCGATATATTACAATTCAATCTAAAAAAGGAAGGCTATGAAGTTTTTTGTGCTTATGATGGCAATGAAGCCCTCAAAATGGTAGAAGAACGGCAACCTGATTTGATTTTACTTGATATCATGCTACCGCAGCGCGATGGGATGGAAGTTTGCAGGGAAGTAAGGAAGAAGTATGAAACGCCAATCATCATGTTAACGGCTAAGGATTCAGAGATAGATAAAGTCTTAGGTTTAGAGCTTGGTGCGGATGACTATGTCACAAAGCCATTTAGTACCCGGGAAATAATTGCCCGCGTTAAGGCGAACTTAAGACGTCAGCAAGCGGTCCCGGTCCCAGATCAAGAAAATGAACCGAAGGAAATTACGATAGGAACGCTCACCATCCATCCGGATGCCTATGTGGTATCCAAACGGGGCGATACGATTGAATTAACTCATCGCGAATTTGAATTGCTTCATTACTTAGCGAAGCATATCGGTCAGGTCATGACAAGGGAGCACCTATTACAAACCGTGTGGGGCTATGATTATTTTGGTGATGTACGGACAGTCGATGTAACGGTCAGACGTCTTCGTGAGAAGATTGAAGACAATCCAAGCCATCCTGGTTGGATTGTAACTAGAAGAGGGGTCGGTTATTACCTGCGTAACCCTGAACAGGAGTAGTTCTTATGAAAAAGGTTGGTTTTTTTCGCTCAATCCATTTTAAATTTGTTCTGATTTATGTGTTGCTCATTTTTGTAGCGATGCAGATAATCGGGGTATATTTTGTTGGGGAATTGGAAGAAAATCTTGTCGGGAACTTCACGAAATCAATAAAAGGTCACGTTAACCTGCTTACCTACAGTATTGGTGAAGAAATGGAAAAAGAGAGGGGAGAGGAAGATCCAACCCTCGAAGATGCGATTAATATGATATTGAAAGACCGGGATAATTCTTCGAATGATATTTCGGAAGTACGTGTCATTGACACTCGCAGCAGGCGTGTGATTGGAACTTCAGACCCAAGTAACCAGGATATTGTAGGGAAGAAGACAACGGAAGTCCTTATTAAAAATACGCTGATTAATGGAAAAGAAGAAAGTGACGTATTTCGAGATCAGAAAACCGGCATGCGGCTCTGGGTTCTTTCGACACCCATTGAAGCGAATGGGGAGGTCATTGGCGCCGTCTATGTAATAGCAGAGATGGAGAATGTCTTTGAACAGATGGATGAAATCAATGGTATTTTCATGACGGGTACGGCCATTGCCTTGGTCATTACGGCCATCTTGGGGATCCTGCTCGCACGAACGATCACTCGACCCATGTCGGATATGAGAAAACAGGCCTTGGTGATGGCGAAAGGGAATTTCTCAAGAAAAGTAAGGGTATATGGCGATGATGAAATTGGCCAGCTTGCCGTCACTTTCAATAATTTGACTAAAAAGCTTCAAGAGTCGCAATCAAGCACAGAAGGAGAGCGCCGTAAGCTTTCATCCGTCCTCTCCAATATGACGGACGGTGTAATATCAACTGATAGGCGCGGTCGGGTGAACTTGATTAATGAACCGGCGGCACAATTACTGAATGTTTCGCGTGAAACCGTCATGAACCAACCGATCATCGAGGTTTTGGGTCTTGAAGAAGAGTTTAAATTTGAGGATTTACTGGAAGAGCGAGAGTCCGTCATCCTTGATTACAGCAAAAAAAATCGACCTTTCATTTTGAGGGGGAACTTTTCGGTCATTCAAAAGGAAACGGGATTCGTTAATGGTTTGATTACTGTTTTGCATGATATAACAGAGCAGGAAAAAATCGAGGGCGAACGCAGGGAATTTGTTGCCAACGTATCACATGAACTGCGAACTCCGCTAACGACGATGAGGAGTTACCTGGAAGCATTGGCTGAAGGTGCTTGGAAGGACGAGGAAATCGCTCCATCCTTTTTAAGTGTTACCCAAAATGAAACGGAGCGAATGATCAGGCTTGTTAATGATCTGTTACAGCTTTCGAAAATGGATAGTAAAGATTACAGGCTTAAAACGGGCTGGGTGAATTTCAATAAATTCTATGACCATATCATCGATCGTTTTGAAATGACGAAAAATGATGACATCACGTTTAAGCGTGATTTGCCCAAGGAAGCTTATTTCGTGGATATTGATGAAGATAAAATCACCCAGGTTCTCTATAATGTAATCTCCAACTCGTTGAAGTACTCACCTGAAGGGGGTCAAGTGACTTTCCGCGTCAGGGCTTCGGATGGCTTTATCGTTGTGAGCATTACAGATCAAGGAGTGGGCATCCCGAAAAACGTCATTGATAAAATATTCGACCGCTTCTACCGTGTGGATAAAGCAAGGTCGAGGAACTTGGGCGGGACCGGGCTTGGTTTAGCGATCGCAAAAGAAATGGTCGTGGCGCATGGCGGGAAAATATGGGCGGAAAGTGTGGATGGAAAAGGAACTACGGTGTTCTTTACACTTCCTTACGAACAGGAAGAAGAGGATGATTGGTCATGAATTTTGAACGTGCAAAAAGTATCATACTGATTATTTTGGTTGGGACAAGCATTTTTTTGACTTGGAGCATTTGGACGTATGAGCCTGAATATGATAAATTTGGTGACCGATCGAATTATATAAAGATTAAAAGCGATGTCCAGATTGTTAGTGATGTAGTTAAACCAGTAAGTATCCTTTTTCATGGCAATGGGCGACATTTCCAGACTTCCGATCCGGTGGAAATAAATAAAATGGAAAAAGAATTTTCGCAATGGAGTTTTACCGGCGTAAAAGAGATATCCGTAAAAAGGCTGCAAAGGAAATTTGATGACTTTGTCCATGAAGATGGGTCGATTGAAATCGAATTTTCCGATGATGTGCCCATTTCCCTCTATAAAACGGTATTGAATATTACGGATAAGGAAGTGCCTAGCTTTTCATTTGATCGGATCATCATTAAACAAAAGGATATCAGCGGTAATGAATCTGCCGTTTATTTTGTTTCTTACGATAAAGAGAAGATCTATCAAGGTATGGTCGACTCTAAAAGACTAAGAGATTTCATGGATGATTTTTATACGGGTTCTTACAGTAAGCACCCTGAATACACGGCCGAAACCATAAACAGCAAAAGGACGTTGTTCGTTCCGGAAAAATCCATTAAGGTCAACAGACTTCAATATTATATCGACAATTTGGATATTGGAAATCTAAAAAATGCGTTATTTAATGATCCGAAGTATGTACGCCAGGAACCCGTTTCCGCCGGTGAGGAATACACGGATGGAACAAGACTGATGACGATCAATAAAGAGAATTACCTAATTTCTTATATCAATCCGGCACAAAAGGACAAGTTACTTGTCAGTTCCGGTGACCTTCTGCAAAAGAGCATTGATTTCATCAATGATCATGCTGGTTGGGAAGATAATAATTATCGCTTTGCTTATATGTCGGAGAATGAGCAACGAGTGGTATTCCGCTTATTCGTAAATGGTTATCCGGCCTTCAATGAATCCGGAATGACTGAAATCGAGCAAATTTGGGGGAAAGAAGAAATATATAGCTACGAGCGCCCGTACTTTTCACTTGCCTCAGTCCTCCCGTCAGACGAATCGGTAGAGACTTTACCAAGTGGTAGAGAAGTCTTGAATCAGTTGAAATCGAAAGATAATATCGACTTTAAGAGCGTGGAGGACATCTCGATTGGCTATAAACTGCATAAATCCCTGGATTCCAAACTTGTCACACTAGTTACACTTGAACCCACTTGGTATTATCGTATCGGCGATAAATGGTTTATTGTGCCTGGAGATACGGGAGGCGATCAAAGTGGATTGGAATAATACAAAGTCAATTTTCATCATGGTCTTTTTCATTTTGAATATTTTTCTTCTTTATCAATTCCTGGAAAAGATTAATGACAACCAAATAGAAAATTTCACGGAGTCTTCAATAGATGAACTCTTGAAAGAAGATGAGATTTCAATAGAAACCCCACTTCCGAAACAAAAGTTGGATCAATTCCTGATTGCCCAAAGCAAGACTTTCGAGAAGAAAGATATACAGGACCTGAAAAATCAAAAAGCAAAAATCATCGATGATAAGAAGCTCGTAGGTACATTTAAAACACCGGTTAGCATGAAAGCGGAAATTCATGCTGCAGACCTTGATATATTCCTGAAGGAGTATATATTAAATGGAGATGACTATCACTTTTGGAGCTATGATAAAATCAATCAAACCATCATCTGCTATCAAGTGGCAGATAAAAAGATGTTTTATAACAATAGTAAGGGGAAGGTCACTTTATATCTGAACAAAAAGGGTGAAATCGTCTCCTATGAACAGATGTATTTAGAGGGGATTAAAAAATTCAATAAACCCAAGGAATTGATACCTGCTTTATCTGCTATTGGAGCATTATATGATAATGGTGATATTGATCCCAAAAGCAAAGTCACGAATGTAAAACTAGGTTTTTATAATTCGCTGCAGACGACATCTGTATCACATTTACTTGTGCCAACATGGTGGGTGGTCCTTAACGACAAAACGGATCTCTTCGTGAATGCTATTGATGGAGAGGTCATTGAATTAAATACAGAAGAAAAAATACTGGAGTGAGTATAGATGACTATGCATTTTAGTGTTCTCGCAAGCGGGAGTACAGGAAATGCCTTATTCGTGGAAACGGAGGATCAATCTTTCCTTGTCGATGCCGGCTTAAGCGGTAAGGCTTTGGAAGCATTGTTTCAGGATATAGGCCGTGATATGTCGAAGTTATCCGGTATCCTTGTTACCCATGAACACAGCGACCATATTAAAGGTCTGGGCGTGGTTGCCAGAAAACATAAACTCCCGATCTATGCGAATGCAAAGACATGGAATGCCATGGAACGATCAATCGGTGAAATTGCAACCGAACAAAAATTCACATTTGAAATGGAACAGGTCAAAACGTTCGGCAGTCTTAATATAGAATCTTTTGGTGTTTCTCATGATGCGGCAGAGCCGATGTTTTACGCCTTTCATCATGAAGACAAAAAACTAGTGGTCATCACTGATACAGGGTATGTAAGTGATCGGATGAAAGGAATCATCTCGAATGCCGATGCATATGTATTCGAAAGTAACCATGATGTGTCCATGTTGAGGATGGGAAAATATCCATGGAGCATTAAGCGCCGGATTTTAAGTGATGTTGGCCATGTTTGTAATGAAGATGCAGCCCTTGCAATGAGTGAAGTGGCCGGTGATAAGACCAAGCGGATTTATTTGGCTCACTTAAGTCTTGATAACAATATGAAGGATCTAGCAAGAATGTCGGTAGAACAGACCTTAAAAACAAAGGGGATCATCGTTGGTGATCAATTCTCCTTATATGATACTGATCCAAAAAGACCAACGGAACTTGTTACGTTATAAATAAAAAGGAATGGATGAGGGATACCTTGTTCATTCCTTTTTATTTTTAAAATTTCGATTCATAAGTTACTATTCGGATTAAAAGGGGTATCGTTTGGTTAGAACTGTATAGGAAAAAGAAAATGGCTGAACCTGGTCAATTTTAAATTTCCCTTTAAATAAAAGCATACATTTTTTTAGAAAATTTACGGTAAATGAGTATAATTGAGGGAGGATACCAAACAATAGAATTGCTATAATTCATTCCTAAAATGAGAGGATGGAACGGTCTTGGGTTATTATGATCAGAATGATGAGAACCAAAATAAACGGAAAAAGAGCAATGCGAGCTATTTTTTAGCTGGCTTGGGAGGCGCCATCATTGGGGCTTTACTTATTTTATTATTTTTTCCGGGAAGTGGACTGTTAAATAACGAAACTACAAGGGAAAAATCAACGGGGAGTGAGTCCACTAAGCAGTCCCAGCAAAACCTTACTGTAGATGTAACAAGTGCCGTCACCAATGCTGTAGGTAAGGCCAGCGACGCAGTGGTCGGCATCTCTAACATTCAGAAAACGAACTTCTGGGGTCAAGGGGCCGAGGACAGTTCAGCCGAAGCTGAAGCTGGCACTGGTTCTGGTGTCGTCTATAAAAAAGACGGGGGCAAGGCCTATATTGTCACGAACAACCACGTCATTGAAGGCGCTAATGAATTGGAAGTGACATTAAGTGATGGCACTAAATTGCCAGCTAAACTACAAGGTAGTGACCCATGGACCGATTTAGCGGTCATTGTCGTGAATGGTGATAAAATCAAAACCATTGCTGAATTCGGAAAATCCAGTAAATTGAAACCAGGTGAGCCCGTGATTGCCATCGGTAACCCATTAGGCCTCCAATTCTCCGGATCAGTCACACAAGGGATCATCTCCGGTTTGGAGCGTACGATAGACGTGGATATCAATGAGGACGGACAAGTCGATTGGAATGCAGAGGTCATCCAGACCGATGCGGCGATTAACCCAGGCAACAGCGGAGGAGCACTCGTTAATATGTCAGGGCAGGTCATCGGAATAAATTCCATGAAGATAGCAGAAAATGCGGTGGAAGGAATCGGTCTTTCCATTCCAATTGATTCAGTTATTCCAATTATTAATGATATTGAGGAATTTGGTGAAGTGAAACGTGCATACTTGGGTGTGAACTTAACATCCGTAAAGGAAATTTCCCAATACCATCAGAAAAATACATTAAAGTTGCCAAGGAAAGTTACTGCGGGTGTTGCAATAACAGGCGTTCAAAGCAACTCTCCTGCATCTAGAGCAGGATTGAAGGAATTTGACGTCATTGTGGGAATGGATAATGAAAAGATCCATGACGTCGTGGAATTAAGGAAATACCTTTACATTGATAAGAAAATCGGTGATAAAGTTAAAATCATTTATTACCGTGACGGAAAGAAAGAAACTACGGAAGTCAAGCTTTCAAGCAGCGAAATCTAAAACGGAAAGGCAGGGGGCAGTCATTGCTTCCTGTCTTTTATATTTCCTTGTGATTTTCTTATTTTTTGTTACGATTACCTGTGGATATATACTGAAATTAGAGATTTCACTGTAACTTGTGGATAATTGGAATAAGCACTTGGAGTAATGAGTGAGAAAGGAGAAATGAAAGATGAAATTATATTGCTGTCAGGAACACGTGGACATGGCGCTGGATGAAGTGGTATACGAATGTGAAACATATCCTGTTTTAACGCTGGTTTCTGAAGAAAAACAGTTATCAACAACCTGTGAATATTGTCGAAACGTGGCAATATATCTAGTAGGGAACTAATATTCCCATACAAGATGTGGATAGATTTTGTGGATATGTGGATAACTATTGTGGATAACATGTTTGTAACCTGTTCTTAACATTTTCCGAGGAGGGTAGAATTATTGTTGATAAAGGCATTTTTGTATACACTATAATGGCCATTTAGGACAGTGGACCCTTGGGAAAATCAATCATAATCCTTATCGAAGCTGAACATGGGACCATCCACATTTTCACGATGAACATTAAAAATAAAGGCTCTTTTCGTAAAGATTGTTGTTTTTAAAACGAAACTATTTAAGGTTGATTGGAGCGGAAGTGCGAGACCCCTGCGGGAGCAGGAGGCTCACCGCCCGCCCCGCGGAAAGCGAGAAATCAACCCAACTACTACCTGGTAAATAGCAACAAAGTATGTGAAAACAGCCAAAATAAATGAAGGTTACCGTTGCCGCTTTCAGGGGCAGCGGTTTTTACTTTAAGGGCCATGGAACTCCTCCATTAAAAATTGGCAAGGATATGCTTGTTTTGCTTATAGGTCACTCTAAGGTATGATATAAGATAGGCAAAAATCCAACAACTGAAAGTAAAAACATAATGAAAGTTAGAGGATATATATGAAAATAACGATTATTACTGTTGGCAAGCTAAAGGAAAAATACTTAAAGCAAGGAATTGCAGAATATACAAAAAGGTTAAGTGCCTATGCTAATATAGAACTTGTTGAAGTACCGGATGAAAAAGCTCCAGAGAACCTGAGTGCTGCGGACATGGACATCGTAAAGCAAAAGGAAGGTGAACGCATCCTGGCCAAAGTCAGCCCGGACACCTACGTAATAACGCTTGAAATCAATGGAAAACAGCTTACTTCCGAGCAGTTGGCCACTCAAATCGATCAGCTCGCCACTTATGGAAAGAGCAAAATTGCCTTTATTATTGGCGGGTCTCTTGGGCTTGGCACTGAGGTGGTTTCAAGAAGTGATTATGCCCTTTCCTTCTCTAAAATGACCTTTCCGCATCAATTAATGAAACTAGTTCTGCTGGAGCAAATATATCGGGCTTTTCGGATAAATAGAAATGAACCATATCATAAATGAAAGAGTTAATCCCGGGGAATGTAAAAATTAAAACTTAATGAAATGAAAAGAGGGTAACGAATGAATAAAGAGTCCATTTATGGTTTAACATTCGAACAATTAACAGCATGGCTTTTGGACCATGGCCATAAAAAATTCAGAGCTTCCCAAGTCTGGGAGTGGCTTTATAGAACACGTGTGACGAGTTTCTCTGAAATGACGGATGTTAATAAAGAGTGTATAAAATTACTTGAAGAGCACTTTGTCATCCAGACTTTGACTGAGCACGTTAAGCAAGAATCAGCAGATGGTACGATCAAGTTCTTGTTTAAATTACAGGATGGAAACCTTATCGAAACGGTTATGATGAGACATAAATACGGAATTTCGGTTTGTGTCACCACCCAAGTGGGCTGCAATATTGGCTGCAGTTTCTGTGCCAGTGGATTATTGGCCAAAAGCCGTGATCTATCCAGCGGGGAAATAGTGGAACAAATCATGAACGTTCAATTGCATCTAGATAAATTGGAACAAGAGGATGTTGTAAGCCATGTTGTTGTAATGGGTATTGGTGAGCCGTTCGATAACTTTGAAAATATGATAGACTTTTTGAAGGTGCTCATGGACCATAAGGGTCTTGCTATCGCTGCTAGGCGGATTACTGTTTCGACGAGCGGTCTTGCCAACAAGATTTATGAATTCACCGATACTAAATTACAGGTGAATTTGGCCATCTCATTACATGCGCCGAATAATGAACTCAGGACACGAATCATGAAAATAAACCGAGGTATTCCGATAGAAAAATTAATGAAATCTCTTGATTATTATTTAGAGAAAACGAATAGGAGAATTACGATTGAATATATCCTATTGAAAGATGTCAATGACCATCAAGAAGAAGCCGAGCAACTCGCCGCCCTTCTTGACGACAAAAAACATCGGCTCTATGTCAACCTGATTCCATATAATCCTGTAGATGAGCATAGTCAATACCAAAGAAGTGAAAAAGAGTCCGTTCTCTCGTTCTATGATACGCTGAAAAAGAGAGGCGTAAATTGTAAAATCCGCCAAGAACATGGAACAGATATTGATGCAGCTTGCGGACAGCTAAGAAGCAAACAAATCAAGAAAGCTGAAGCCCAATAATTTACCAAGTGGACCAAGCCATAAACCCCATTAAAAAGAGGCCGCATATTTCGAGGGCACTGAAAAAGGACCCTCGGGCCAATAGAGGTGGATTTTCTCAGTTTATTCTGAGGAGATCTACCTTTTTTGTTTTATAATCAAAGGTAAAAAATTTATTTGGGTGAGTACGATGATTCAAAAACAAACGTCTATGGTTTTTAGTCCATATATGGCCATTTATGATGTAGTGGTTCCAAAGGATAACATGTTACGCAAGATCAATGAACTTATTAACTTTTCTTTTGTGTTGGAAGAATTGAGGGACAACTACTGTCTTGTATAACGGTAGGAATGCTGTCGATCCAATACGTATGTATAAATATTTGCTGCTCAAGACCATTCATGACCTATCAGATGTGGATATAGTTGAGCGTTCCAGGTATGACATGTCCTTTAAATATTTCCTCGGCATGGCTCCAGAAGACCTATTCTGTCAGTATTAAATCCAATGAACATACAGAACAGGCTACATTCCAGGAAAGTGAGTATTTTAAAGAAAAATCAAAGGAACGTTATAAACTAGAAGCGAAAAACAATGAATCAAAACACAGACACGGGTATGATGTTGCAAAATCCCCGGGTCTACTTGGCATGGAATTACAAGGAGCAATGGCTATTTTCACCGTTAACTTGAAAAGAATATTGAAATTAATGACGTAAAAAAGTGACACACAAAAAAAGACGATTTCCATTCAAGTATCGAATGAGAATCGTCTTTTTTTAGGTTGATTTACCGTACTAGTTAGAAAAACGTGAGCTTTTCAGCAGCCTCCATATTTCGCGGCCTTTTTTGGTGTGATTTTATTATTTAGCTATTTCTTTTACCGAGGCGACTTCATACGTAGTTAGCTCGCTGCCTAGAATTGGAGATTCTTTTTTAGCTTCACCGGAACTTGGTTCAGGCCGTTTATGTGCAGCTTTGAATGCATCGCTATTTCTCCAAGCAGTAAAGTTATCAAGGCTTTCCCAGTACATGTTAACGCTTAGTTCATCGTGATCCGATAAGTTCTGCGTTAATAATACTTCAACTTTTACGAAGCCTTCCGTAGTATCAAGTGGACCTGGAGCAGTGAATCCTGGGGCCATGACTGCCCCCATACCTTTTTTGACTCTGATTCTATTCGTTACGATTATCATAAATCAGCACTCCTTTTGGATATCGGCTTTTAAACTACGCTGTTTCCGCTTTAATGTCATACATATTTTAGCATATTGAAAGAAGCAGGGTCCATTTTGATTAATCAAGATCATTGAATCCGGAATGACCAACCTTTTTAATGATGATGAGGTTTCATTATATTGAAATAAGTCAATTGAATTTGGTTATTACAAGGTTTATCGTTTCATATCGCGTATAATAGAACATTGTATAAGGAAATTATGATTATGGAAACAATAATGTAAGATACTAAATAACAAAAGAGGCTGTTATATGAATGAATTGAATTTTAATGATTATACATTAAGTGATGAAATTGTAAGGGCATTAGAAAGCCTGGGTTACCAACGTCCAACCGAAGTACAGCGCGAAGTGATTCCAGTGGCATTGAAAAGGCAGGATCTTGTCGTAAAATCCCAAACAGGCAGTGGCAAGACCGCTGCATTCGGCATACCGATATGCGAAATGGTCGATTGGGAGGAGAATAAGCCTCAGGCGCTTATTTTAACACCGACACGTGAGCTTGCTGTACAGGTAAAAGAGGATATTACGAATATAGGCAGATTTAAACGGATAAAGGCAACGGCGGTTTATGGAAAACATCCATTCGCTTTGCAAAAAGCGGAATTGAAACAAAAGAGCCATGTAGTCGTTGGAACCCCGGGGCGTGTTCTGGATCATATCGAGAAAGGGACATTCGTCCTGGAACGTTTAACTCATTTAGTTATTGATGAAGCGGATGAAATGCTGAATATGGGCTTCATTGAACAAGTGGAGGCCATCATTAAAGAGCTTCCTAAAGAAAGAGTGACCATGCTGTTCTCCGCTACGTTACCTGAGAGCATAAAAAAGCTTTGTAAGCAGTATATGAAAGCTCCTTTGGATATTGAAATCAAGGCTAAGGGGTTAACGACCGAAAAAATTGAACATGCTCTTATTGAAGTGAGAGAGGATGATAAGTTTTCCCTGCTTAAAGATGTAACCATCACGGAAAACCCCGATAGCTGCATCATTTTCTGTCGGACGAAAGATAGGGTCGACCAAGTATGTGAAATGCTAATGGATCAGGAATATCCTTGTGATATGATTCACGGCGGCATGCTTCAGGAAGATCGTCTTGCAGTGATGAATGAATTCAGAAGAGGTGAATTCCGCTATTTGGTTGCGACAGATGTTGCTGCACGCGGAATTGACATCGACAATATAACCCATGTGATTAACTATGACCTGCCATTGGAAAAGGAAAGTTACGTACATCGAACTGGAAGAACGGGCCGTGCAGGTAAAAAAGGAAAAGCCATTACTTTTGTGACGCCGTACGAAGATAAATTCCTTACTGAGATTCAAGGATATATCGGTTTTGAAATCCCTAGGATGCCCGTTCCATCAAAAGAGGATGTCTCCAATAAAAAAATGGATTTCGAAGCAAAACTGGAAGCTCGTCCAAAGATAAAAAAAGATAGAAGTGAAAAATTGAATAAACAAATCATGAAGCTGTATTTTAATGGCGGAAAGAAAAAGAAAATCAGGGCTGTTGATTTTGTCGGAACTATCGCAAAGATTGATGGAGTGAATGCTGAGGATATCGGGATCATTACGATTCAGGATAATGTTTCTTATGTGGAAATATTAAATGAAAAGGGACCGCTTGTCTTGAAAGTGATGAAAAATACGAAAGTAAAAGGAAAACTTTTGAAGGTATCAGAGGCCTTTAAGAACTAAAGGTGCCGAATAAAAAAGAAGCGGGAAGATGAAAATCTGTCTTTCCGCTTCTTTTTTTATTTGTATTTTAATATAATGAAAAATTGACCTAAAGAATATTACGTTACGTCCCCAGTGATTCAAAACTGGGGATTTTTTGTTTTTTGAAGACGGGAAGGATCTTTTTCTGAATTCTGTTTAGCCGTCAAATGAGAGTGGTATATGAGGAAGGATTACACAATTGTTTCAAATTTTAAAGTAAGTACATACAACACGAATTAAACTGAATTTCTAAGACATGGAGGGGAATGAAAAGGATGAAAAAAGAAAATGAAAACGGAAGAATCGATGAACAAAGTAAGCAACGGCAGTTGGAACAATATCGAGTGGACGACAACGGGAAAAAGATGACGACTAACCAAGGTTTGCGCATTTCAGAGGATGAACACTCTTTGAAAGCGGGAACCCGTGGTCCAACTTTGATGGAGGACTTTCATTTCCGTGAAAAAATGACTCACTTTGACCATGAGCGTATTCCTGAACGGATTGTCCATGCGCGTGGTTCCGGAGCACATGGATATTTTCAGGTATATGAGCCGATGGCCGAATATACAAAGGCAAAGTTCCTTCAAGACCCTTCAGTCAAGACACCAGTATTTGTTCGTTACTCCACGGTAGCAGGTTCACGCGGATCGGCAGACTCGGTTCGTGATGTCAGGGGATTCTCTACAAAGTTTTATACCGAGGAAGGAAACTATGATCTGGTCGGAAATAATATTCCGGTATTCTTTATCCAGGATGCCATTAAGTTCCCGGATTTAATTCATGCGGTTAAACCGGAGCCTCATAATGAAATACCTCAGGCCGCGTCTGCCCATGATACCTTTTGGGACTTCGTCGCCAACAATGAAGAAACGGCACATATGATCATGTGGCATCTTTCTGATAGGGCCATACCAAGAAGTTTCCGGATGATGGAAGGGTTTGGGGTCCACACTTTCCGTTTTGTGAATGAAGAAGGTGTGGCCCATTTCGTTAAATTCCATTGGAAGCCTGTACTGGGAGTTAAATCCCTTGTCTGGGATGAGGCGCAGAAAATTGCAGGGAAAAATCCTGATTTTCACCGTCAAGATCTGTGGGAAGCAATAGATACTGGAAATTATCCTGAATTTGAATTCGGCGTGCAAATGATTAAGGAAGAAGATGAATTCAAATTCGACTTTGATATCCTTGATCCTACTAAACTATGGCCGGAAGAACAAATCCCGGTGAAAATAATCGGGAAAATGGTTTTGAATCAAAATACAGATAACTTTTTTACAGAGACGGAACAGATAGCTTTCCATCCGGGGCATGTTGTACCGGGTATTGATTTTTCAAATGATCCGCTGCTTCAGGGACGTTTGTTCTCATACACCGATACCCAGCTATCCCGATTAGGAGGCCCAAACTTTCATGAGCTTCCGATTAATAGGACGGTTGCCCCCGTTCATAATAATCAACGCGATGGCATGCACCGAATGTCAATAAATCCCGGACCGGTCAGCTACCACAAAAATTCCCTTGCAGGTAACTCTCCAGAACCTGCTTTAGAAGAGGAAGGCGGCTATGCACATTATCAGGAAAAAGTCGATGGCAGGAAGGTCCGTAAACGCAGTGAAAGCTTCAAGGATCATTACAGCCAAGCTAAACTATTCTGGAATAGCATGACGGAAGTGGAGAAAGAGCATATTATTCAGGCTTTCCACTTTGAAGTGGGAAAAGTGAAAAGTAAGGACGTTCAGCAGCAAATTGTCGAGATGTTCAGCAATGTTGATGTCGAACTGGCAAAAACAATCGCTTTTGGAGTGGGAGTTAATCCTCCAACAAACAAGAGTGAAGTCAAGATGGATTTAGCTTCTCCGGCTTTAAGCCAGGAGCAAATGAAAGTGAACACGGCCGTATCAAGAAAAGTGGCCATCTTGGCTGCAGATGGTTTCAACGGGTCAGAGGTTAATCAAGTCTTGGAATCATTTAAATCAGCAGGTATAACTACTGAAATCATCAGTCTTAATCGTGGAGTGATTACAAGTTCTGAAGGACAGCAGGCCGAGGTGAATCAGACATTCCTGACGGCCGATTCGGTACTTTTCGATGCTGTATATGTGGCAGGAGGCCAGGAGAGTGTCGATGCTTTAAAGGCATCCAAGGAACCAATTTACTTTGTTGATGAAGCCTACAATCATTTCAAAGCGATTGGTGCAGGAAAAGAAGGAGCCGAGATCTTATCGAAGGCAGGCATCGTTTCCAATGATCCAGCCTCAGGCATTGTAGCTGTTACGGACAATAATAGTGGTACTGCCTTTATCGAGGCAATTGCCAAGCACCGTCACTGGAGTCGCGCTTAATATTGGATGAAAAACCCCCAGACATGAAGTCGGGGGGTTTTTCAATAAAGTCATTTCGTATCAAGCTACTTCGCTTTTTCTTCAAGGAGCGAGGCAATGCCAACAATCACCTTTGTGGCCAGTACCATATTGTCGACGGAAATAAATTCATACTTGCCATGAAAGTTCTCGCCGCCCGTAAAAATGTTAGGTGTCGGCAATCCCATATACGATAATTGAGATCCATCAGTACCACCGCGTATAGGTGAGATTATCGGTTTTATACCGAGTTTCTCCATTGCTTCATGGGCAATATCCACGATTTCCTTCACGGGTTCAATTTTTTCCTTCATGTTGAAGTATTGGTCGTGTAATTCAAGCTGGATACGCTTTTGCCCATATTTTTCTTTTAAATCTTCGATGACTTTTGTCATATATTCCTTACGATCATTAAATTTTTGGCGGTTGAAATCCCTGATGATGTAAGAAAGCTTGGTCTCTTCCACATCACCGTGAAATGAAATCAGATGATAAAATCCTTCGTAACCCTCCGTATATTCCGGTGCTTCTGCCACTGGGAGCTTATTATGGAATTCCATGGCGATTTTAGCTGAGTTCACCATTTTTCCTTTAGCGGTACCAGGGTGAATATTCGTCCCTTTAATCAGGATTTTGGCCGATGCTGCATTGAAGCTCTCGTATTCAAGTTCCCCAAGCGGTCCACCGTCCACGGTATAGGCAAATTGGGCATTAAACGCATTTACATCAAACTTATGGGGTCCCCTGCCGATTTCCTCATCGGGAGTAAAGGCAACACGGATTTTTCCATGCTTGATTTCCGGATGCTGGATCAAATAATCCATGGCAGTCATGATTTCGGCAATGCCAGCCTTATTATCCGCTCCTAACAGGGTTGTACCATCCGTCGTTATCAAGGTATGCCCTTCATAATTCTTAAGCGAAGGGAAATCATCAGGTGAGAGGATGACATCCAATTTTTCATGTAAAGTAACATCTTTACCATCATAGTTGTCAACGATCTGCGGTTTTACATCTTTCCCAGTGAAATCCGTAGCTGTATCGATATGAGCCAAAAATCCAACTGTTGGGACATCCTTATCTGAATTGGCTGGCAAGGTAGCCATGACATAACCATTCTGATCCATTGTGACTTCCTTCATCCCAATTGATTGAAGTTCCTGGACCAATGTATTTGCCAAGGTTAACTGTCCAGGTGTAGAGGGGCATGAGGGATTTGCATCATTCGATTGGGTATCCACTTTAACATAAGAAGTGAATCTTTCAATGATTTCATTTTTCACGTTCCTTCAACTCCTTTTCCCTTATCTTACCATGATTGCTTCGAATGGAAAAATTATCTTTCCGTGGGTAACGATCCAATTGCATTGTGAAGGAATGATACTCCTGGGTTTTCAAGGGCGATGTCATCAGTAAAGAACAGCACATCTCCAAACGACATGCTGTTCCTTGCTATCTCATTTTAGAGTGGTGTCGTTTTAAGTGGTACATCATTTAATGCCCATACGGATACGCTTTTCCCATGAACGGGAAAGGTCGCGAAACCATCTGCTTCAATGATAATGTGGTCATCTCTATGATAGGTTAAATCACTCCAGGTTTCACCAGCTCGATGTTCACCGACGAACATCCTTTTTTCACTGTTGTGATCTCCATTGGAGATAATGACGGCACACCCCGAGCCTTCTAGCTCTTCAACTCCGTGCCGGACCCATCCTATCGTATTTGGATCATCAAAGTAGTCGGTCTGTTCTCCGTAAGCTTTTTCATACCTGGCATATAGTAGGCGATCTAGAATATCCTTTTTTCCAGGTACCGGAGAAGGCCCGCCGATTCCATAATAGTCCCCGTAAAAGACACAGGGATAACCGCAAAGTCTAAGCAAGATAAGTGCATATGCCGATGGTTTAAACCAGTCCTTTACCCAAGACTCCAGTGATTCATGAGGTTGGGAGTCGTGGTTGTCGACAAAAGTCACGGCCTGTGCCGGATTGGTTTGGACGAGGGTATCATCAAAGATGGTTGAGAGGTCGAAGTCAGTTCCTGCTTTTGAAGCCTCGTGAAATTTATAATGCAGGGAAACATCGAACAAGTTGAGGTCATGATTGGTTTGATCTAAGTAAGTTTGACAAGCTTTAACATCCGCCTTCCAAAATTCGCCGACCATGAAGAAATGTTCCTTTGTATAAGGAATGAGTTCCTTTAGAAATTCGTTGATGAATTCATAATCAATATGTTTAACGGCGTCCAAACGAAAACCATCACACT
Organism: Peribacillus sp. P4_B1; assembly: GCF_056402395.1. NCBI lineage: Bacteria > Bacillati > Bacillota > Bacilli > Caryophanales > Bacillaceae > Peribacillus > Peribacillus sp. P4_B1. Next base: position 31,008 of record NZ_JBFUHM010000020.1, on the reverse strand, counting down.
TTAACGTATCAACCATCCATTTTCCCCAGCTAATCATTTCCTGACGAACTTCTGGCAGACTGTAATCGATGTTGGCAAACATTAAATAATCATAGTTGCCGAATTCATCGATGACATGCTTATTCCAATGCTTATTTTCCCCTGTAATCCGATAAATACCCATCTTGTCGTTTTTGGCATCATAGTCCGTACCATTAAAATGAGTATGGTTCCACTTAAAATCAGAGTATTGATTTTTACGGCCTGGAAAATCGAATGTTGTCCAGCCTTCAATTTCAAATGGTTCTGAGATATCTTCCATGCGGTTGTCCGGATTGACTTCAATGACTTCAAATTTTTCGGTTCCATCAGCTCCTGCTTTGTGGTTCATGACTAAATCGATATATACGCAAAGTCCGTAGTTATGACAGGTGGCTATCGCTTGAAGCAATTCATCTTTTGTCCCGTATTTGGTACGAACGGTTCCTTTTTGGTCAAATTCCCCCAAATCGTATCCGTCATATATTCCATATCCATTATCCCCAATGGATTGCCCTTTGGTAACTGGCGGAAGCCAAACGCAATCAATTCCTGTATCCTTCAACTTGGAGGCTGCATACCTCAATCTGTCCCAATGAGAACCATCCGCCTCAAGATGCCACTCGAAAAATTGCATCATCGTATGATTTCTTTTCATCCGTTTCCCCCCTGACACCGACACGTTTTGACAAAATTGAAGCTGAACGATCGATAAAGTAATAGTGAAAATCTTTACCCTCTAATTTCAAATGATAAACAAGTAAACAATCCCTCTGAATAGAGGTTCATTTACCTCTCTATTTTACTATTTTATACCAAGTAAGGATATTTTATATTGATTAGCAGCTAAAAATTAATAAAAGGTGGCGGAATAATCCGGTTAAAGTATAAGGAAGGCGGAAAACGATATAGTTTAAGGTTTTGGTCTAAAGTCATCGGCGAAAGTAATGGAAGGCTTTACGCCAATTCAATAAAAAAGAATCCCTATTATTCTAAACTGGTAATATTTGTTTAAAAAATATCATTTTAAAAGAACTTAGCACTTTCGCATATTCCATTATAGGACCCTTTATGGAATAACATGACTAACGTTAATAAATAACAATAATGTAAGGTGCTTTTTAAGTTGTGGTTACTGTCAAAAAGCCATTCCCGCCACCCTTCAAACCATTCTTTGGTGACTCCTCATTTTCATAATTTTCATCTTCACTTAGCTTAGAAACACAACTATATAAAACCTTAAGATTAATTTTCTGTTTAATGTATAAATAGGGATCAAGTCCCAATTTTAACCTTTTCATAATTTTATTGGAAATTACTAGAAGAAAAATGAGCGGATTTACTTATTGAGAATAATTATCATTATCAGTAGAATGAATTGCATGATAATGATAATTATTCTCAATTAATTTAATACATGGAGGCTCACTATGGTAACGAACATGCTTACAAAAAATGATCAATTACTGGAACAACAAAACACAAGGGAATCAAATGCCCGATCTTATCCTAGAAGATTACCCATGGCCATCGATCAAGCGGAGGGAATTTATTTAACGGACATGGACGGAAAAAGATATATTGATTTTCTTGCCGGCGCTGGAACATTAGCACTCGGACACAATCATCCGGCTGTGCTTGAAGCAATGGAAAAAGTTCTTAAGGATAAACGGCCTTTACATACATTGGACTTTACGACACCAATCAAGGAGCAGTTCGTTGATGAAATTTTTGAAAGCCTGCCTGAAGAATTCAGAAAAAACGCAAAAATTCAATTCTGTGGTCCTACTGGCGGAGATGCCATTGAGGCAGCGCTTAAATTAGTTAAAACAGCCACAGGCAACAGAAGCATTTTATCCTTCCAAGGGGCTTACCACGGGGCAACCCATGCAACCATGTCAATCAGCGGTAATACAAAACCAAAGGAAAAAATACAAGGGTTAATGCCGGATGTACATTTCCTGCCGTATCCCTATCAATATCGCTGTCCCTTTGGAATTGGCGGAGAAGAGAGCCATAAAATCAGTAGTCAGTATATCGAAAATCTACTAAACGATCCTGAGTCCGGTTTATTGGCACCTGCAGGAATGATTTTAGAGGCAGTACAAGGAGAGGGTGGTTCCATTCCCGCTCCAATTCCATGGCTTAAGGAAATCAGAAGAATAACAAAAGAGAAGGGAATTCCGCTAATTATCGACGAAGTTCAATCCGGTATCGGCCGGACAGGGAAAATGTTTGCCTTTGAACATGCAGGAATCATTCCGGATGTTCTGGTCTTATCAAAAGCAATAGGGGGGAGTCTTCCATTATCGGTTGTGATTTATAACAAAGAGTTGGACATATGGTCTCCAGGTGCACATATCGGTACGTTCCGTGGAAATCAATTGGCGATGGCAGCGGGAACAGCAACTTTAAAGTATATGAAAGAGACGAATCTTGTGGATCATGCCGCTAAAATGGGAGAAACCTTAAGTAATATTCTTAGAGATTTGCAAAAGGATTTTCAGCAAATCGGGGATGTTAGAGGCCGTGGATTAATGGTCGGTGTGGAAATGGTCAACCATAAAGAACCGCAAAATGCGAACGGAAGCCATCCAGCTGATTCGGAACTTGCCAGTGCCATTCAGCAGGAATGTTTTCAAAGAGGGTTGATTTTGGAAGTTGGCGGCAGACATGGAAGTGTAGTGAGGTTCTTGCCTCCATTGATCGTAACGGAATCCCAGCTTTATGAAGCCACTGCAATTTTTGAACAGGCTGTTCGTGCAGCTGTTGCTAGAGGGTGAATGATCAATGATCGAAATGATAACTAAAACTAAAACAAAAACTGATTTTGCCTATTCTCCATTATTTTTGAACAACGAAGAAGGTTTCAATAACTATAGCCAGTCATTAAAAATCATAGAAAAAAAGCTGACGAATTTTTTAAAGGGGAACAATCTGGCTTACTCTGGGAAAAAACCGAATGAAATAGAAGCAAGGTTAAACGAGGTGACCCTCGCTTCCTTAAAAGGGGAGACAATGGAAGCAGTAGCTGCTGAGCTTGCAGAGTTTGTTATTAATGACAGCATCAATGTACACAGCCCTACTTGTATCGGACATTTGCATTGCCCGACACTGATACCTGCAGTGGCTGCCGAAATGATTATCGGTACGTTGAATCAATCCATGGATTCATGGGACCAAAGCTCGACGGCAACCTTCGTTGAAGAGCATTTAATAGATTGGCTGTGCAGTCAGGTAGGGTTGCCTGAACAAGCGGATGGGATTTTCACAAGCGGTGGAACCCAATCTAATTATATGGGACTGCTATTGGCGAGGGACGCTTATTGTAAGCGTTACTGGGATGTGGATGTTCAACAGCATGGCTTGCCGGTCGAGGCGAAAAAATTGCGGATTTTATGCTCCGAGGCTGCCCACTTTACAGTTCGTAAATCAGCGGCACAGCTGGGGCTTGGAGAACAGGCAGTGATCACGGTTAAAACGGATTCAAATCATCGTATGTCTATGGGTGAATTAAACAACGAGTTACTGCGTTTAGAGGAACAGGGTTTACTTCCATTTGCTATCGTTGCTACTTGCGGAACGACGGATTTCGGTTCAATCGATCCATTACATGAAGTATCCCAAGCAGCAAGGAAGAATGGGATATGGCTGCATGTGGACGCTGCATATGGCGGCGCGATGATTTTAAGTAAGGATTACAAAGAGTTAATCAGCGGAATTGAACTGGCAGACTCGATTACGGTTGATTTTCACAAATTATTCTACCAACCCATCAGTTGTGGTGCATTTCTTGTATCGGACACCAACTCATTTCAATATATCCAGCATCACGCCGATTACTTGAATCCACAGGAAGATGAAGCGGAGGGCATGGTTCACTTAGTCAATAAATCGGTGCAAACGACGAGAAGGTTCGATGCACTGAAACTTTGGATGTCATTGAAGGTTGTCGGACTGGATACCTTTGCCGAAATGATTGACTATACTTGTCACCTTGCACGTGAAGTGGCTGTGAAGATCGATCAAGCGGAAGGATTCAGTGTATTAAATAAAGACCCTGAATTGAATGCGGTTGTATTCCGTTATAATCCCGAGGGAGAAAGTGATCGGTTAGTAAATCTATTAAATAAACAGATTCAGCAAGAATTACTGAAAAGCGGACGGGCATTTTTAGCAAAAACGCGTTTTGACGGACAGGTGTATTTAAAAATGACACTATTGAATCCAATGACAAGGCTTGAACACATTGAGGGAATTTTAGACGAAATCCGGGTATTAGGTGAAATGTTCAAGATGATGGAGGAATGAAGATGAATGGTAAGCAGATAGCTGAAAGGGCGACGATGCAAAGCTTTCTGAATTGTTATTTCCGGGAAACTGGAAATTGCAGTTTGGAGGAAACGAAGAACTGGCCTGATTTGGAGGGTTCTATTCCGGATTCATTATTAGTCAGTAATCTCTTATCCCAAGATATTGCATTGCTAGTTCCATTGAAATATTGGTCGGAAACGGGGCGTCATATTTTTACATTCCCGATTTACTACCAAAATGCATCCAAACAAGTACGTGAATTAGATTATGTGACGATGGTCTCGATTGTTTCTAAAGAATTATTGAATGAGCAGGGCAGGACGGATAGTGAAGATGAATTGATGCTGCGTGTCATCCTGAGCAGCCAAAATATCCAACGGTATGTGGAAGCAAGGACAGAAGACATTGATGCGCTTCAAAGTCCTGATTTTACCTTTATCGAAGCGGAGCAGTCGCTATTATTTGGGCACCTGTTCCATCCTACACCGAAAAGTAAGCAGGGCATTTCAGAAAAAGATGAATGGATCTATTCACCCGAATTAAAAGGTGAGTTTCAGCTGCACTACTTCCTGGCAGAGCCTTCGATCGTCATCCAAGATTCCAGTGAAGTCCGATCGGCAAGTGAAATCATTAAACAGGAGCTAGCCGGTGACTTGGAGATTTCCAGTGAATTCCGTGAAACGTATTGCCAAACGGAAAGCCGGTATAGCATTATCCCAGCACATCCGCTCCAGGCAAAAGTGCTTATCGAAAAAGAAGAAGTTAAAAGGCTTATCGAGCAAGGAACACTAATTTACGTGGGACCGCTTGGGAAAAAATTCACGGCTACCTCTTCTTTTAGAACGGTATATAGTGCCACATCGAGATATATGTACAAATTTTCCGTTCCGGTCAAAATCACGAATTCGTTACGTGCAAATCTGCAAAAAGAACTTGATCGTGGTGTGGAAATCGCTAAATTAATCGATTCAAAAGTGGGAGACATGCTAAAAGAACAGTATCCTTCCTTCCGTATTATTAAGGACCCTGCTTATCTAACGATCAAAACAACAGAACAAGAATCAGGGTTCGATGTTGATATCCGGGAAAACCCTTTTTATGAAAACAATGAACAAGCAAGCCTGATTGCAGGCTTATGCCAGGATAATGCCTATGGTGCACCATCAAGGCTTGGAGCGATCATCCGCAAATTATCAGCTGATGAAAACCGCAGTACCGAAGAGGTAAGTAAGGATTGGTTCAAAACTTATCTTTCAATGACATTAAAACCGATGCTTTGGCTATTTGAAGTGTATGGAATCGTTTTAGAAGCCCATCAACAAAATTCCATCATTCAACTTCAAGATGGGTATCCATCCACTTTTTATTATCGCGATAATCAAGGGTATTACTATTGTGAGTCCAAAGTAGACAGGCTGTTGAAGATCCTGCCTGAACTCAGTGAAAAAAGCTTCACGATTTGTTCTGATGAAGTCGCTGAAGAGAGACTGCAATACTATTTCTTTTTTAATCACTTATTAGGCTTGATCAATAATTTTGGTACGGAAGGGTTAGTATCAGAGAAAACCCTGTTACAGCTCGTTCAGGAACAACTGGAAACAAGCAGCAGGGAAAGCGGGGATGAGGGGTTGAATCGAGTTATTGCAAGGTTGCTTCATGCCCGGGAATTATCTTGTAAGGCTAATTTACTGACGCGGTTTCATGATATGGATGAACTTGTTGGTTCACTTGAGACGCAATCCGTTTATACGACCATTGAAAATCCATTCGCGCAGGGGGTTTTAGCCGTCCATGAAAAATAGTTATGAAGAAATGCTGAAGGACTGTAATCAACAGCTTTCATTCGTCAAAGTTGAATTTGAGAGGGATTTAGATATTCTACATAAATGGATGCATGAAGATCATGTAATACCCTACTGGAATTTGAATTTCACAAAAGAAAAATTTGCTGTTCATTTGCAAAAGGCATTGGCTGATGCACACCAAACAATCTATTTAGGCTGCCTGGACTCAATCCCAATGAGCTATTGGGAATCGTATTGGGTAAAAGGCGATATCATCGAAGACTATTATCAGTCTGAAGAGGGAGATCAAGGCATTCATTTACTCATTGGTGATCCAGATTATCTTGGAAAAGGACTGGCTTTGCCGTTCTTACGTGCAATGGTGAAATACCAACTACTTACTGCTAGAACAAAAAAGGTGATGGCAGAACCGGATATCCGGAACGCAAAGATGATTCATCTATTTGAAAAGTGTGGGTTTACCCCAATTAAAGAAATTGAGCTCCCTGACAAAACAGCATTACTCATGGCATGTACACGGGAGAATTTCGAGAGGAAGTGGAAGTATGGAGAAGCAACAATCTATCTATGACCTGGTAGGGATAGGGATAGGTCCCTTTAATCTTGGACTTGCAGCCCTTTTGGAGAAAACCCCGGAGTTGAATGCCGTCTTTTTTGAGAAAAAGCAGGAATTCAATTGGCATGAAGGGATGCTGTTGGAGGGGACAACTCTGCAGGTACCGTTCTTTGCTGATCTAGTCAGCATGGCAGATGTGACAAGTCGATATAGTTACCTGAATTATTTACAGCAGCATGACCGGCTTTATCATTTCTACTTCCTTGAAAAATTCTTGATTCCACGAAAAGAATATAACGACTATTGCCGCTGGACTGCCAATCAACTTGATAGCTGCTGTTTTGGAAAAGCGGTGGAGGCGGTGGAGTATATAGGGAATCAAGATGAAACCTTCTATCAAATCAGTGTAAGGGATGAACAAACACAAAAGATCGAAGTCTATTATAGCCGCCATGTAGTCATGGGAATTGGAAGTGCCCCGACTGTCCCGTCTGCATTTAGTCCATATAAAGGAGAGAGCATCCTTCATTCGGCCGATTATTTACGGAACAAAGAAAATGTCCTGAAGAAAAAATCCATCACGGTTGTCGGATCTGGACAGAGTGCGGCCGAGGTTTTTGAAGATCTTCTGAATGAGCAGGAGAAGCATGGTTACCAGCTAAACTGGTATACAAGGTCCAAAGGGTTTTTCCCTATGGAATATTCAAAACTTGGGTTGGAGTACTTCACTCCGGATTACCTTGATTTCTTTTATCGGCTGCCACAGGAAAAGAAGGATGACATTTTACCAAAACAAGACCTCTTGTATAAAGGAATCAGCGCGACAACAATTGCGGCGATTTTTGACAAGATGTATGAAAAATCGATTGGAAATGCAGAGCTTTCCATTGAACTTAGGGCGATGACGGAAGTTGCATCCGTAGAGCCAACTGAAAATGGCTGGACATTGAAATGTTCACAATGGGTGGAAGAAAGTGAATTTGATGTGGATACAGAGGCTGTTGTTTTTGGAACGGGCTATAAATCGACCGTTCCGGCATTTCTTGACACCATGGAAGAGCTTTTAATCCGCGATGATTTAGGCCGTCTTGCAATTACGAAAGACTATCGGGTTGGAACGACCATCTCTACAGCGAATCATCTTTTTATTCAAAATGGCGAGGTACATACGCATGGCGTGGGGGCACCTGATCTAGGATTAGGGGCATTCCGAAATTCCATTATTATCAATCAATTGGCAGGTAAAGAGGTTTATCCATCCGAGCCAAAGGGTGCTTTTCAGTCATTCCGTGTAAAATCACCAGTCATGGCTTACTAATAGAAGGAAAGGGGAGCAATATATGCAGTTCATGAATGAAGTGGAACAGGCGATTTCTGAAAAAAATTGGTCGATAGTAAACCAAAACCTGCTGGCCAAGATGATTTCTGAGTATATGTATGAAGATATGATCCATCCAGCTGTATTGAAAGAAAATGAAGCAGGAAACCTATATGAGTTAGAGATTAATGAGGGGAAATCTTATCAATTTTTGGCTTCGCCCCGTCTTTTTGACAGCTATGAAGTACAGGCTGAGTCGATCCAGGTCTGCGAAATGGAAGGTTTTACACAGGCCAATGATGCTATTCAATTCATTTTAGACATTCAGCCGTTAATTGGGATGACTGCAGAAACAACAGGACATTTAATTAAAGAATTCCATCATACGCTGCTTGCGGACCTTCAATTGCTATCCAAACCTGAACAAGACGCGGATGATTTAGTCGAGCTGGACTATGCGTTACTTGAAGGAGAAATGAGCGGTCACCCTTGGATCGCTTATAACAAGGGAAGAATCGGTTTCGGTTTTGATGATTACTTGAAGTTTGCTCCAGAAAACCAGAAGGAAGTTCAGTTATCATGGATTGCGGTCCATAAAACGAGGGGTGAGTTCAATTCCATCGAAACGTTGTCCTATAAGCAATTGATGGAGAATGAACTAGATGAGGAAACCCAAAAATCATTTGTAAAAAGATTGACAGAGAAAGGGCTGAAGGCAGAAAACTATTACTACCTCCCAGTCCATGAATGGCAGTGGAAGAATGTAATCATCCAGAATTTTACCGATGACTTGGCTAAAGGGCTGATTGTAGCTTTAGGAAATGGTCCTGATGAGTATCTGCCGCAACAATCCATCCGGACATTTGTTAATGTATCGAATAAGAATAAACACCACGTCAAGCTGCCAATGAGCATTTTAAATACGCTAGTCTACCGTGGATTACCAGCGGAACGCACAGTCATTGCGCCAAAAATCACAGAGTATATAAAGAACATTTATGAAAATGATTCATTCTTGAAAGAACAATGCAAAGTGGTGCTTCCTGGTGAAGTGGCCAGTTTAAATGTTGATCACCCGTATTATTCCAAGCTAGAGAATGTACCCTATCAATATTTAGAGATGCTGGGCGGTATTTGGAGAGAAAGCATTTACAGTTATATGGAAGAAGACGAAAAGCCCATTACGCTTGCGTCCCTTTTACATGTGGACAGCAAAGGGAAACCATATGTGGAAAGCCTTATTGAAAAATCGGGATTGACTGCAGAAGCCTGGACAGCTCAATTATTCGACGTCATTCTATCACCATTATTACATTTTATCTATCAATATGGATTGGTATTCTCGCCGCATGGCCAAAACACCATTTTAGTCTTGAAGGATTACAAGCCTCACCGTTTGGCCATCAAGGATTTTGTAGATGATGTAAACGTCAGTGATCAGCCGCTTCCTGAATTAAGCAGCCTTCCTGATGATTTAAGGAAAGTACTAAGAAGTGAGACTCCCGAGGGGCTGGTTCAATTCATTTTCACGGGACTATTCATCTGTCATTTCCGATACTTGTCAACACTTCTGATGAAAAGGTCCCTTTTGGATGAGAATGCCTTTTGGGAAGGTGTCGCTCAAACAATCCATACACATCAGAAAAAATTCCCTATGCTACAGGATCGTTTCGATACATTCAATTTCTTTGCGCCAAAATTGACAAAACTATGCCTGAATAGAAATCGGATGCTTCAATATGGTTATAGCGATGGTGAAGACCGTCCGCATGCATCTGAGTTTGGGCATGTGAATAATGCACTTTTTGAAAAGTTACCTGCAAAAACGCTTTAAAGTTAAGCTTGCTCAGACTTTTGAGCCAGTTTCAGACAGTAGACAAACCCGAGGAAAATCGAGTTTGTCTACTGTTTTTTATAGTTTTTACAATTTGACCGTTGATTTCCGCTCCTGTTACTCGCTTTCCGCGAGCGGTCAGCCCTCGGCTTACGCCTGCGGGGTCTCCCTAGACGCGCTTTTCCCGCAGGAGTCTCGTACACCCGTTCCAATCAATTTTGTTAAAAAGTTTATAGAGCGATAATAGCAAACAAAAAGATTGTGTTATCCTCTTTGGTTCAAACTCCCTAAAAATTATCTTTGGAATAGGACTTGCCGTTCATATAAATTGGTGATAAGCTATTGTGTAAACGGTTACATAAGAGTATTGAGGTGGATATATTGGCAACTATTCGGGATGTTGCAAAGGAAGCTGGGGTTTCTGTTGCTACGGTTTCTAGAGTGATGAATGGCAGTGGTTATGCACATGAGGACACAAAAAAGGTGGTCATGGCAGCTGTTGAAAAGTTAAACTATAAACCGAATGAAGTGGCAAGATCCCTCTACAAACGTAAATCCAAATTGATTGGTTTAATCTTGCCGGACATTACGAATCCCTTCTTTCCAGAAATGGCAAGAGGTGTCGAGGATTATCTGCAGCAATTTGGATATCGATTAATCTTTGGAAATAGCGATGAAAAGAGAGATAAAGAAATAGAATATATTGACACTTTTCTACAGAATAATGTAGTGGGCATGATTGCTTCCACTAGTGAAGAAGCAAATGAAAACTTCGATAACCTGGATATTCCAGTAGTCCTTCTCGACCGTACAGCAGAGAAATTACCAGCCGTTTATTCCGATCAAAAGACAGGCGGTAAGCTGGCAGCACGCGTATTGCTGGATAGAGGCAGTACGAATATTGTCCTCATTAGGGGGCCTGTCGAAATAAAGCCTGTATATGAACGATATAAGGCTGCATTGGAGGAATTGGAACAAGCGGAAGTGAACGTGCAAGTCATGGATTCAACTCTGACCCTTAAGGGCGGCCAAATTTGTGTGGGACAGCTGTTCGAGCAATATCCGGAAACGGATGGAATCATAGCTTGTAATGATATCGTTGCAGCTGCCGCACTTCAGGAGATTTTAAAACGGGGAATACGGATTCCGGAAGACATACAATTGATCGGCTATGATGATATCGCTTTTACATCGTTATTGCACCCACCATTATCGACAATAAGGCAGCCAGCCTATGAGATGGGGGCACAAGCGGCGGAAATGCTCATTAAAAGGATCAATCAGGAAAAATTGGAAGTAACGCACAAAAAGCTCCCTGTTTCTTTTGTGGAGAGACAAACAACGAGAAGGAAGGCGGAGAAGACATGATTAGAATTACAGTAGTGGGAAGTTCCTCAATGGACTTAGTGGTGACATCAGCAAAGCGGCCAATGGCTGGGGAAACGGTTTTAGGAGAGTCTTTTATAACGGTTCCTGGAGGGAAAGGAGCCAATCAGGCTGTGGCAGCGGCCCGTCTTGGTGCACAAGTATCGATGGTTGGATGTGTAGGTGATGATGTCTATGGAGAGATCATATTAGAAAACCTGAAAAAAAATCATGTAAACACAGAGTATGTGGAACCGGTTACAGGTTCCGCTTCCGGGACAGCACACATCACCCTTTCAGAAGGTGATAACAGCATTATTGTCGTAAAAGGTGCAAATGATTTCATTACTCCTGAATATGTAAAAAAGGCGAAAAAGGTCATTCAGGAATCGGATATCGTGCTGGTTCAGCAGGAAATACCTGAAGAAACGGTGGAATATCTATCTGAATTGTGCAACACGCTTCATAAGAAATTACTTTTGAACCCAGCTCCCGCCCGCAAGCTAAGCGATGCTGTCATTCAACAGGCATCCTTCCTTACACCGAATGAGCATGAATTCGAAATACTATTCAATGGGAGAGATCGAACGAAAGTCTTGACTGAGTATCCAAATAAATTATTCATTACAGAAGGAAAAAATGGTGTCCGATATTTTGACGGGCATAAAGAAAAGGTTGTTCCAAGCTTTACAGTGGAAGCGGTGGACACAACAGGGGCAGGGGATACATTCAATGCTGCTTTTGCGGTGGGTGTTGCGGAAGGAAAAAGTTTTGACGAATGTTTGTTATTCGCGAACCGGGCAGCTTCCATTTCCGTGACGAAGTTAGGTGCTCAAGGTGGCATGCCGCAAAGGAAAGAAGTCGAAAGGGGCTTAGCATGAAACGTCAAGGAATCATCAATAGTTCAATAGCCAAGGTCCTAGCAGACCTTGGTCATACAGATTATATTGTCGTAGGTGATGCCGGGCTGCCGGTGCCAGTGGGAGTTTGCAAGATAGATTTGGCATTGACGACTGGAACACCATCATTTCAAGATGTCGTTCGAGCCGTTCACGAAGATATGGTTATTGAAAAAGTTATCGCTGCCACTGAAGTGAAGGATAAAAATCCAGAACAGCATCAATATATGGAGCAGCAATTCGGAGATGCGATTGAATATGTTTCGCATGAGGATTTTAAAAGGCTGACAAGTAACGCGAAAGCCATTATCCGGACCGGGGAGACGACGCCATATTCAAATTGCATATTGCAGTCTGGAGTATTCTTTTAAAGAAATGAGATGATGAGCATGCAAATCGAAATGCACAATATTTATAAAGCATTTGGTCAAAACAAGGTATTGGAAGGTGTTCATTTTTCTTTAGAGGCTGGGGAAGTACATGCACTAATGGGGGAGAATGGAGCAGGGAAATCAACCTTGATGAACATTTTGACCGGGCTGCATAAACAAGATCAAGGAACGATCGAGATTAACGGTAAAGAAACCTCCTTCAGGGATTCAAAGGAAGCCGAAGAGGCAGGAATGGCCTTTATCCGTCAGGAATTGAATATTTGGCCCGAAATGACCGTGCTGGAGAATCTATTTATCGGCAGGGAAATGGTGAATCCCTTCGGTGTCTTAAAGACGAAACAAATGAAAGCGCGTGCAAATGAGATTTTTAAAACACTAAATATATCCCTTCCTCTTGATAAGGAAGCCGGACTTTGTTCTGTCGGGGAACAGCAAATGATTGAAATCGCCAAAGCGCTTATGACGGATGCCGAGGTCATCATCATGGATGAACCGACCGCAGCTCTAACCGATAGAGAAATAGAAAAACTCTTTGAAGTGATGAAGGGACTAACTAAAAAGGGTGTATCACTTGTTTATATCTCTCACCGGATGGAGGAGATATTTGCCATTTGTGACAGGATCACCGTTATGCGTGACGGAAAAACAGTCGATACGAAAAAAATTGCAGATACCAATTTCGATGAAGTCGTTCAAAAAATGGTCGGACGGGAGCTGGAGGACCGTTTTCCTCATCGTGAAGCGAATCCTGGAGACGTAGTCCTCGATGTAAAAGGATTAACTAAAACGGGCCTTTTTGAAGATATCCATTTCGCAGTTCGGCAAGGCGAGATTGTGGGTGTAGCCGGATTAATGGGAGCAGGCAGAACAGAAATAATGCGCGCCCTTTTTGGTGTCGACCAAATAGACGGCGGTGAAATTACCATTGAAGGCAAGAAAGTTTCCATACGAAAACCAACGGATGCAGTTCGGCACGGCCTGGCTTTCATTACGGAAAATCGTAAAGAAGAGGGGTTGATCCTGGACTTCTCAGTAAGGGAAAATATCGGATTGCCGAATCTGAAGAGTTTTGCTCCTAACGGACTCGTAAAAAAGGAAGATGAGAAAAACTTTGCCGAAATGATGATTAAGCGACTTCACGTGAAGACATCTTCTGCGGAAACGGTCATCGGCAATCTATCCGGAGGGAATCAACAAAAAGTGGTAATAGCCAAATGGATCGGAACGTCCCCTAAAGTTTTAATTATGGATGAGCCGACCCGAGGCATAGATGTTGGTGCAAAACGTGAGATTTATGAATTGATGAATGAATTGACGGAGCGAGGCATCGCCATCATCATGGTTTCGTCCGAACTTCCGGAAATTGTTGGAATGAGTGATAGAATCCTTGTGGTTCACGAAGGTAAAATTTCTGGGGAATTGATAAAGCAGGAAGCGACGCAAGAAAAAATTATGGCATTGGCGACAGGAGGGAACTAGGATGAAACTTGAGGCTACAGGGAAAAGCGGGATTTGGCAGAAATTTGGTCCGTTACTCGCCTTGATTCTATTATTTATCGTAATAACCGTTTTAAATCCATCATTCATGGAACCGAATAATATTTTGAATTTATTGCGTCAAACCTCCATCAATGCACTTATTGCGTTTGGGATGACCTTTATCATATTGACAGGTGGCATCGACTTGTCCGTCGGTTCCATTTTAGCTCTATCCAGCGCACTTATGGCTGGTATGATGGTCTCGGGATTAGATCCGATTTTAGCTATATTAGTAGGGATTCTCCTAGGTGCAATAATGGGGGTAATCAATGGGATTCTCGTTTCAAAGGGAAAAATGGCCCCTTTCATCGTGACACTGGCCACCATGACGATTTTCCGGGGATTAACGCTTGTGTATACGGATGGAAAGCCGATTACTGGAATCGGCGATTCTGAAATGTTCCAGATGCTTGGGAGAGGATACTTCCTCGGACTGCCGGTACCGGCAGTGGTGATGGTCATCGCTTTCTTCATCCTTTGGTTCCTGCTTCATAAAACATCATTTGGACGTAAAACATATGCCATTGGCGGAAATGAAAGGGCTTCCCGTATTTCGGGGATTAAAGTCGACCGAGTCAAGGTGGCCATTTATGGGCTGGCCGGTACGATGGCGGCAATCGCTGGTGCCATTTTAACATCCCGTCTGAATTCGGCACAGCCGACTGCAGGCCAATCCTATGAAATGGATGCCATTGCAGCCGTGGTGCTAGGCGGAACGAGCCTTTCAGGCGGTAAAGGGCGGTTGTTCGGTACGCTGGTGGGTGTCCTGATCATCGGTACCTTGAATAACGGCATGAATTTACTTGGTGTATCCTCTTTCTACCAGCAAGTGGTAAAAGGTGCAGTTATATTAATCGCGGTCGTACTTGACCGTAAAAAATCATAAGAAGAGGTGTAATCAATGAAAAAAATAGTATCGATCATCATGGTTCTTTCTTTAATGGTCTTGGCTGCCTGTTCAATGGACTCTGGTTTAACAGATGATAAAAAAGAAAAGAAAGACTCCATGAAAGATGTGAAAGTCGGGGTCAGCATTTCTACTTTAAACAACCCATTCTTCGTTTCCTTAAAAGATGGCATTGAAAAAGAGGCAAAAGAAAAGGGCATGAAAGTCACAGTTGTTGACGCCCAGGATGATACGGCAAAACAAATCAGCGGAATTGAAGATTTAATCCTTCAAAAGGTTGATGTCCTTCTTGTGAATCCAACTGACTCTGCGGCAATATCTTCAGCCGTTCAGGATGCTAATGATGAGGGCATTCCCGTTATCACGATTGACCGCTCTTCAGACGAAGGCGACATTGAAACGTTCATCGCTTCCGATAATGTGGCTGGCGGGGAAATGGCTGCAGAATATCTAGTTAAAGAGCTTGGCGATAAAGCGAAAGTAGTGGAGCTTGAAGGGGTATCCGGAGCATCTGCAACTCGTGAACGCGGGAAAGGTTTCCACAATATTGCGGACAAGCAGTTAGATGTCCTGACAAGCCAAACGGCGGAATTCGACCGGACAAAAGGGCTTAACGTCATGGAAAATATTCTGCAAGGCAATAAAGACATCCAAGCGGTATTCGCCCATAATGATGAAATGGCACTAGGAGCAATTGAAGCAATCAAGGCGGCAGGCAAAGACATCATCGTCGTTGGCTTTGACGGAAATGATGATGCATTGAAAGCGGTTGAAAACGGTGAACTAAAAGCTACAATCGCCCAACAACCGGCACTTATCGGTGAAGAAGCGGTTAATGCGGCTGAAAAGATCTTAAAAGGTGAAAAGGTAGACGAAAAAATATCTGTTCCATTGAAATTAGTTACTAAAGAATAATAGTTTTGCAATCAGTGAGAGTGTCAGAATTTTTCCGACACTCCTCTTTTTGTAGATCAATGGTTCATTTATTGGCATTAAATTAGTTTATGCCAAACAATGTAAAAATCATATTAACCAGTTGAATAAGCAGAATATCAATCTAGCCCATGAAATCATGCTACATAATTTAACATTCACTCCTATAAGGATACTGTAAAAAGATGTAATCACTCTTTTACCAAAAATAAGACGGCCCATGTTGGGACCGCCTCCTATTTTTAACTTATTATTAGAGTATGCCTTGAGTCAGCATAGCATCTGCTACTTTAAGGAATCCCGCAATATTGGCTCCGACAACTAAGTTGCCAGGTTCACCATATGCTTCTGCTGCTTCTACACTGTTTTTATAAATATTTTTCATGATACCGTGTAGTTTCGTATCGACTTCTTCAAATGTCCAAGGCATTCTAGCACTGTTTTGGGCCATTTCAAGTGCAGAAACGGCAACACCACCTGCGTTGGCGGCTTTGGCTGGTCCGAATAGGATACCATTATTAAGGAATACGTCAATAGCCTCAAGAGTCGATGGCATGTTAGCACCTTCGCCGATTGCTTTCACGTTGTTTTTAACAAGCAATTTTGCTGCTTCTTCATCAATTTCATTTTGTGTTGCACAAGGAAGGGCGATATCGCATGGTACAGACCAAATTCCATAGCTTCCTTCATTGTACTCAGCTTCGGGATGAGCATCGACATACTCGCTCAAACGCTTTCTTTCTATTTCTTTTAAACGTTTAACTGTATCTAGGTTCAGACCATTTTTGTCATATATATAGCCATTAGAGTCGCTACATGCAACAACTTTAGCACCCAGCTGTGTAGCTTTTTCAATGGCATAAATGGATACATTGCCTGATCCGGAAATAACAACTGTGCTGCCATTGAATTGTAAACCTTTGTCTTTTAGCATTTCTTCGACAAAGTAAACTGTTCCGTATCCAGTCGCTTCTGTACGGGCTAAGCTTCCGCCGTAACTTATGCCTTTACCAGTTAAAATACCTGCATGGTAGCTGCCTTGAATCTTTTTATACTGACCGAATAGATAACCGATTTCTCTAGCTCCTACACCGATATCCCCTGCCGGTACGTCTGTATCCGGACCGATATAGCGAGCCAGTTCTGACATGAAGCTTTGGCAAAAACGCATGATTTCAGCGTCTGATTTTCCTTTTGGATCGAAGTCAGATCCGCCTTTTCCACCGCCAATTGGCTGTCCTGTAAGAGAATTTTTAAAGATTTGCTCGAAACCGAGGAACTTGATAATACTGGAGTTTACTGTCGGGTGAAAACGTAGACCGCCTTTAAATGGCCCAATGGCACTGTTGAATTGCACGCGGAATCCACGGTTGACTTGTACATTTCCTAAGTCATCAACCCAAGAGACACGAAAGGTAATCATTCTTTCTGGCTCAACGAGTCTTTCTAAAATCCCACTTTTCATATAAATAGGGTGTTTTGAAAATACTGGCACTAATGAAAGGAATATTTCTTTTACGGCTTGATGGAATTCATTCTCGTGAGGATTACGCTCCTTTACCTGTGCGTATACTTGACTTACAAACTCTTTGGCGACCTGTATTTCCTCTTGCTCAACTTCATGTGACGTTGTCATTACCTTTTCTCCCCTTTTTTGGTAGCATGAAAATATATTTGAATATATATATACGTTTTTATGTGATACTTTAATGATATAATTCAAATTTGAAAGAAACAATCTGAATATTAGATAAATAACATGCCGTTTTGATATGAAAGAAGGAGCTTACATTGGAATTAAGACAAATCGAATATTTCATTGAAGTCGCAAAGCGTGAACATATGACGGAAGCAGCAGTGGCTTTGCATGTTGCCCAGTCTGCAGTAAGTCGTCAAATTTATAATTTAGAAGAGGAATTAGGTGTGCCTTTATTTATCCGCGAAGGCCGGAAGATTAAGCTGACACCTATAGGACATACATTTTTAGCGAATATGGAACAAGCTATGGATATAATTGATCGTTCAAAGCGTGAGCTTGCTGAGAGCTTAAATCCGGAAAAAGGGACAATTCGTATTGGCTTTCCAAGTAGTTTAGCTTCTTATATATTGCCAAAGGTTATTTCTGATTTCAGAGAGATTTACCCGCTAGCGAAGTTCACTTTGAAACAAGGCTCATATCGCTACCTGATCGATTCTGTTATAAAAGGAAATATTAACATGGCCTTAATTGGACCTCTACCGGCGAACGAAAAGAAAATTCACGGAGAAACTCTATTTATTGAGAACTTGGTCGCTCTTTTGTCAGAAAGTCATCCTTTGGCCTTGAAGAAGTCATTAAACTTAAATGAACTTCAAGGAAATCCGTTCATCGTATATCCTAAGGGGTATGTTTTACGTGATATTGTTATGAAGGCATGTAAACTGCACGGTTTCGAGCCAGAAGTTGCATTTGAAGGAAAAGATACTGATGCTATTAAAGGTTTAGTGGCAGCAGGACTTGGCGTAACCTTAATACCAGAAATCTCACTGATTGACAGCTTACCTCGTTTTACAGTTAGACTGCCGTTGGATGAACCATCCGTAACTAGGGCTGTAGGTGTTATTATTCCAACTGAAAGGGAGTTAATGCCAACGGAGAAACTATTTTATCGATTCCTGAGAGACACTTTTGCAACTCTGGAAGGTTTTCAATAGAAGAGAATTTAAAAGCTGGGGATTCTTTATGAAAGATCACATTTATACCATAGTATAGAGGCGAATCCAATTTAAATGGATTCTCTTTTTTTTATAAAAAGAGGAATAATTTGTAGTTGTAAATGCTAAAAACCTATATTGGAATAATGTATAAGCTATTCCGGCTTAAAACCAGAATTTTAGAGTGTTTTAGTAATAAAAGGATTAATTTATATTAAAATAATACAATATTGGACCTAACTGTATGAAAATGTGATATATACCCCTTTTTGTAAGCGTTTTTATTTTATTAGAATAAAAACACTTCTTACATTATCAGAAAATTCGTGTTATTATACGAACAGACATTATAGGTAGCGGCGAAATAGATGAGTATTTAATAATATGAATTACTTCATATTATTATTCTCTTATTATGTTAGTGGGATTAATTTTGTGGAATTGTTTGAGCCTTGCTTGTGAACTTAGTAACAAGACACTAAAGTAAAAAAACTGGTGTACCCTTCCAAATAATAGGTTTTTTGTTAAGTTGAATATTCTGATAATTTATAAGGAGTGGAGATAAAGTGAGCAGGAAAGAATACATCAGCGATCGAATGTACAAGGCTTCAACAGGGATAGCCAACGCAGTTTTGGTAACATTAGGAATCGGGTTATTGTTTGAATCGATAGGGGGATATTTAGATTGGGAGGTCCTCCTGGCAATAGGGGGTGCCGCAAAGGTCTTGCTAGCCCCAGCTTTAGGAGCAGGTATCGCCTATCAGCTTGGAGGTAATTCATTAATTATCTTTAGCGCCATGGCCTCAAGTGCAGTTGGCGGTGCTGCCATCAACAGAACTGCTGAGGGTGCCTTCACGATTGTTACGGGTCAGCCACTAAGTGCCGTTCTGGCAGCCTTAATTGCAACTTATGTAGGTAAGCGCCTAATAGGCAAAACAAAGTTGGATATCATGGCCATCCCATTGGCTGCTGTTCTTGTCGGTGGGGTTTCTGGATATGGTCTAGCACTTGTTACGACACCGTTCCTGACATGGTTAAGCAGTCAAATTACAGCTCAGGTTGAAGGTTCTCCATTAATTGGTTCCATGGTCATTGCATTGGTATGGAGCATTTTATTGATGACACCGGCTTCTTCCGCTGCTCTTGCTATTGCCCTACAGTTAGATCCTGTTTCAAGCGCGGCTGCTTTAATCGGATGTACCGTTCAATTTGTTGGATTCACTGTCATGTCTTATAAAGATAATGATATGGGTGGATTCCTTGCACAGATGGTGGTTACGCCGAAAGTTCAATTTCCTAACTTAATCAAAAAACCATTATATGTCGTCCCGCCATTTGTAGCGGCAATCATTTGTGCTCCTATCGCTACGTTGGCATTCGATTTCCAAGTACCGTATGAGCTTGGGGGGATGGGCTTAAGTTCATTGATTGCCCCGATTGCTATCATTACGGGTCAAGGGTTGTACACGTTCCTGGTTTATGTGGCAGTGGGCATGGTCTTGCCAGCTGTGATCACCCTTGCCTTACATCGAGTATTGAAGATGATGGGTAAAGTAAAACCGGGAGATCTTCATTTAGAAGTATCATAATCAAAGATTTTGGAGAAACGAGCCTTGTGACGGAACAAGGCTCGTTTTTATTTATAAAGGGATTAGGGTAAAATGGGGAAGAAAGCAATTGCAAAGATAGGATGATATATATGGGAAAAGAAATAGATATAAAAGTGAAAGCTAAGTTCGTAAGTAAAATCGGCAAGGGCTTTCCCTTGATTGTTAAAGAGTCGATAGCCAACCATAATGATCTTCAGGAAGAGGGATCATTAGTGCGTTTGGTGGATGAGAATAACCGTTTTCTAGCAAAAGGTTATTATGGTAAACAAAACAAAGGCTATGGCTGGGTATTGACCCGAAGAGAAAATGAAAAAATTGATCAAACCTTTTTTAATGGCAAAATCCGAGCGGCATATGAATTCCGAAAGTCTTTTTTTGAAGATACGGAGACTACAGCGTTCCGCTTGTTTAATGGGGAAGGTGATGGAATTGGCGGTTTAATCATCGATCATTATGATGGTCACTATGTCATTAGCTGGTACAGCAAAGGGATTTATTCATTTAAAGACTATATCATTAAGGCACTGCAGAATACGGTCGAGGTAAAGTCGCTTTATCAGAAGAAACGATTTGATACGAAGGGGCAATATGTAGAAGAAGACGACTTTGTCATGGGTGAACAGCCGGCATTTCCGCTTCTTGTAAAGGAGAATGGAGTTCATTTCGCTGTCTATCTGAATGATGGGGCAATGGTCGGTGTCTTCCTTGATCAACGCGATGTCAGAAGGAAAATCCGGGATGAATACGCAAAAGGGAAAACGGTGTTGAATATGTTCTCCTACACTGGGGCATTTTCCGTGTTTGCCGCTTTAGGCGGTGCCGTTAAAACAACTAGTGTCGACCTGGCGAATCGCAGTTTACCAAAGACGATCGAGMAGTTCAGTGTGAATGGAATAGATCCTGAAGCTCAAAATATCGTGGTGATGGACGTATTTAAGTATTTTAAATATGCAGTGAAGAAGGCTTTGAAATTTGAAATGGTCATCCTTGACCCACCCAGCTTTGCCAAGTCAAAGAAGTTTACTTTCAGCGCCGGAAAAGACTATACGAATCTATTGAAGGATACCATTTCCATTACGGAAGACAATGGCATCATTATCGCATCAACTAATTGCAGTACGTTTGACATGAAGAAATTCAAGAGCTTCATTGATGTTGCCTTCAGGGAGATGAATGGGAAATATGAGCTCATGGAAGAATTCTCATTGCCGGCTGATTTTAAAGCAAGTACGGAATATAAGGAAGGAAATTATTTAAAAGTAGTCTTCATTAAAAAAATTAAAGGATAAGGAAAGGCGTCCACAGTTCCATTAGAGCTGTGAATGCCTTTTTTCATGAGAATGTTTCATGTGGAACGAACGGATATTCGGATTTACTGGATAGGCCCTTCACTTTTCAACCCTTTCGATAAATGGAAAGAAGGCTTCATACGAATGCTGTAAGCCATGAAAAATTGAGCTGCATAGTAGGTGAGCATGATCAACGGACCAGAAAAGGCAACATCAATGAGTCGGAGATTACAAACCCCTTTAAACTTAAGGAAATCGAATATTAAAGAAACAAGTCGAGCTTGAAATGCGCTCCAAACGGCTACAAGGCTTGTGAGAATTAATAAAGAGAACGGAAATAAAGTGGTCCCTCTTGAATCAATCCAGAAAACGCTGAATAACCGTAAAGAAGAAATTCAAAGGCTCCATGGTGAATTGGATTGTGTAAATCAGCACCGATCACGGTTAGCGTGCTGAAGGCTACCTTGAAAAAACATCATGCCATTGTTGAAAAAATCGAGAATAATCCTTTCTTGAAAGGGAAAATGCTTGTTTCAAAACTCGGCTAAACAAGAGTATGACCAAGCTATTTCTGCACGTGAAAACTACCAAGATTCGATGAAAAAAGAAGGCATTTCTAGAAGAACAGACTTTGAAAAATAGTTTAATACTTTAGGAAAAATGGAAGCCAGAGTTCCTGAATTTAATAACCAGATTCATATCCCAAGAAATAGATTTTGTCCTAATAAGGCCATTATGAAGGGCATTGAACAGGCAGAAAGGAATAAAAAAATGACAGCTACCTAGAATGGTAGCTGTCATTTTTTAAAATTAATTAAGTAAAAGAATAATACCTATTAATCAATCTTTAAAATTAAATAGAAATTATTATGCAAGAAAGTACTAACTTAGGTATTATCTGGCCCAAGACAGAAGTTTCTCCACTTGCATTATATGCTCCATCACCAGTTACTTTTGCTTTTACATAGTATTTTCCATTACCATGAGAAGCATTTCTAGAAAAATCATCCCCAGCATACAGGGTAGCTGAGTTAATAGTAAGATCAAGTTGATAATCTCTTACTTTCTTAGCGTATGAAACACAAGTCACTTTTCCAAAATTTTTCTCCAGTATGGCCTATGTTAGTAGCAGAAATCCTTTTGCCTGTTGGGGATATATTACTGCCACCTACATGAACAGATGAAGTAGCAGCATAAGCAGTTGCAGTACTTATTGCACGTACTATAGCTAAAGAACATACCATTTTTGTTATTTTTTTTATATTCTTACACCTCCAAACTATACTTTATATCGAAAAATACCAAATTTAAACATTTAATTTACTTATTTTTCAATATATGTTTTAATTGTACATTGTCTCTTTATTTAACTAGTTTGAAAGGGTGAAAGACAATTGAAACTAATAAATTGTTATACATTTTATCTTAGAATTTTAGCCCGTACATGGGTTGTTCCTATATTATTCTTAGGTATTCTTATTTACGGATCATTTTTATTTTTCGTTTATAGCTCATTAAATGATCCTCAGTCAGTAGTATTTGCTAATCCTGTAGTTTTAGCTCTCATGGTTTGCTATTTATTCATTGGCATATATTTAGCTAAAATTGATGAAAAAGAAGAAATTTATGAAACTTTTAGCATTATAAAGAATGCAGTCTTATATAAGACACTTGCAAAATGGTTACTCATTCTTAGTTCAGTAGTGTTAATTACTGTATTGTTATTTGCTGTTTATCTATACTTATTTTTCACAAAAGATTTTAACAATAAAACGTATTTCTTATCGGTGTTAAAATATATTTGGTTATATTGGGGATTGTCCTCTTTCATAATGTTCTTGTTAGGAAATTTATTATCTCTTTGGATAAGAGGAAAGTTCGTTTATTTAATAGCACTTACTATCTACGTTTTCACGATGCCTTTGAATTACGTTGTGTTTAATACAGAAGGAGAGGTCCCTTCCAAATTTAGAATTGATAAAATTCTAAACTTGGGAGAACCTAACATGACCAGAGCTTATAATAGTTTATACGGTTTCTCATTAGATACCATTCATTGGGATAAGAAGCTGTTAATCATTTCATTGTTAACCATTCTATTCTTATTAACATGGAAGAAGAGAAAGATAATATCTAAATCACAATTGAACTATTCTATAATACCTATGCTAGTTATCTTAGTAGGTTCCGTTGCGTATGTACTACAGCCACTTCAGGTTCTTTCCGATGATGACGATGCAACAAATCGATATTATAGAGAACATAAGATATCAGTAAATGATTCATTTGGGGATCCTATTAGTTTTAAAAAATACGATATTGAGTTAAGTACTAAAACTAATCTCAATGTTTCAGTTAAAATACAAGCAATTAGCACAGCTACAAAAGATATTAAACAAATTAAACTTGGCTTATTCCATGAGTTACATATTCATCAAGTAAAGATGGATGGGAAAGAGATTAAATTTAAACAAAAAAATGACTCGGTCACTTTATATTTTGAAGACAATACTTGGAAACCTAATGACAATAGAATACTAGAATTTAACTATGAAGGATTACAATCCAATCTCTACTTTGGAAATTCTCAAGCTGTTTATCTACCAAATTATATGCCTTGGTTACCAAGCGAAAATTCCCTTCCAGCTTTTGAGATTATAACGAAATACCATTTCATACACCGAGTACCTCATCAACCTAACGACAAGAAAGAATATCATCTTAAGGTAAAAGGTGCAAAAGAATTATATACAAATTTAACAAAAACAGAAGAAGGAACTTGGGAAGGAATTTCCACCGATGGTATCTCTTTATTATCTGGGCAATTATCATCTAAGATTGATAATAATGTGACATATATCTTCCCTAATACTTGGGAATCACAATTTGAGCATACAGATAGCATTTACAACTATTTAAACGATGTTGCAAAGGTGATGAAAACTACATTAAAGGATGATCATCTCACTGTTCCTCGTACCATTTATTTTGTTCCAAATCAAAACATAAGTGATGGTATGCCAGGAGAAGGTACTTGGTGGAATAATGACTATTTAATTTGGGGATTCAGTCATATAGAATATCCTTTTGATCCATTCTTTACAGTTAATCATCTAGGAGACTTTACTCCTCAGTTAGTATTAGCAAAAACTAAAGTATCATCTCATAAAGAAGATTTTGAATTTAATATTTTATTCTCAAATGTATATGGGAGAGCTCTAAATAATACCCTTCAACTTCCTAATGAGGGCGTAGAGTCTTCTTCTTTAGATTATCTCATTAGATATGCAATAGGAGAAAATCAAGCTAAACAAAAAGTAAAAGAGCAAGTCAACATATGGCTAAAAAACAAGGATTCATTGAATCCTGAAAGCTCAGTATATAAAGAATGGTATTCTTTAATTCAACATCCAACTTCTCAAAAATGGAATAAATTATATGACGTTCTAAAAGAAGAAAATTCAAAATGAGGAGAACATTATGGAACGCATTTGCTTAAAAGAAGTCAATAAATCTTATCAAAATAAACAGGTTCTGAAAAACCTAACATTTGATATCCAAGGTTCTTTCGGACTACTAGGACCAAATGGTGCCGGCAAAACTACATTGATGAGAATTTTAACAACTTTAGTGCCAGCTGATAGTGGAGAAATTAAAATGAATGACGATCTTTCGTGGAATGATCAAAATGTAGTTCGTTCTTATATCGGTTATTTACCTCAACATTTCTCTTTATATAAAAATGTAACAGTAGTGGAGTGCTTACTCCACTTAGCTGTCCTAAAGGGGATCGAAAAATCAAAAGCAAAAAAAGAGATTGATTTACTCCTTCAAGAAGTGAATCTACAAGAGCATAAGAAAAAGAAAATTAAGCAACTCTCCGGAGGAATGCTTAGGCGTGTCGGAATTGCTCAAGCTTTACTCGGAAACCCTCCCCTATTAATTGTTGATGAGCCTACTGTAGGACTAGACATCGAAGAACGTGTACGTTTTCGAAATTTATTAAGAAAATTAGGGAGAAATCGAACTATATTAATCTCTACTCATATAGTTGAAGATGTAGAAATGACATGTGACTATATCGGAATCTTAAAACAGGGAGAAATCATCTTTACAGGAAAAAAAGAAGACTTAAAGGCAATAGTTAAAGGGAAAATTAAGGAAGAGCTTCTAACTATGGAAGAGGCAGATTCTATTCAGAATCAAGTAATTTCTCTTAAGCAACAAGACGATAAGTGCCTTGTACGCTACTTTATAGAAGAACAGGAGGAACAAACGGAAGTTTCCCCTACTATTGAAGATGCTTACTTGTATCTCACTAGGAGAGGGGAATGACAGTGAACTCTGCTAAAAAGTTAGATCTGCAGTTTGAAATTAAATCTATGGGTGTATCTTTTTATGCACCTTTATTTGTTATCTTATTGGGGATTATCTACGTTAGCTTCTCTTCAAGTGTAGATGTGATTAGACACACGTCAAATATAATTGAATTTGTTATTTGTCCCTTTGCAGCATGGTGGTCTATGTATTTATTCTTCGATTATTATGAAGATCGAGCATCTGAGGTGCTCTTTAGCTATCCACTATCATCGTTCTTTCACGGAATCATAAGAGTAACAAGCTTTTTTATTTTCTTTCTAATAGGGTTCTTTATACTTCTCGTTACTATTACATTACAGTATCCAGATATTTCTCTAATGGATATATCCATTATATATATACCCCAAACTATATTATATAGTTACTTAGGTTTCACTCTCATGGTGTTGTCTAGAAATATCATTTTCCCTTTACTATTGATAGTAGGGTATATAGCAATGAAGTATTGGACACTGGGAAGTAATCTATTCCCAGTATATAATGTCATGTCTTTCTCTTTTGATATGGAAGTATCTTCCAAAATAACTAGCTTATCTATACAAAATATTGTGATAGGTATCATTCTAGCTACTATAGGACATGTTATCCTATTTAAACGTAAGATATAAGTTCTCACTTTAGAATATATGTAGAAAAAAGAACGAACACTTTAATACCACAAGGTTCGTTCTTTTTCTATATGGCGATATATATATCGCGGATTTTTTGCGTTTTCCCTTCCTTGACCCGGGGAATCTTGTGTTGTTAAGGTCCAGGATCTGCTTCTTGGTGAGCTTGAGTATGTCCCCTAAACGCAGGCCGATCTCGCAGCCTACGACAAACAGGATGTAATTGCGCGCTCCGAACAATGGCGCTCAACGCCCATTTCATATCGTCTAACTGCTGCTGATTACGGATCGGTTGTAACATCTTTTGGCTGCGTTATCTTCATTCACTTCTATTCAAAAATCCGGATTCAAAAACCTTGTGTACCAACGATTGGAATGTACGATTTTTATTCTAATTTCATTATAAAGAGAAAAAATGAAAAAACTGACTCTTGGTTAACCAGGAGTCAGTTCTTATATCTTAAAATCATACCGCCGAATTTTCTTTAATGAATGCTCGTTTCAACCAGTTTTTCCCTTCAACAAGCCGCGTGACAAGCATGGCACAAACCGTGTTTCCTGTTGAGTTAAGCAGTGTAGCAGGAGCATCGATAATCGTGGATATAACCGCAATGATCGGCAGAACTTCAACAGGAAAGCCGAATACACTAAGAATCAGCATTTCCCCAATCATGCCGCCCCCAGGAATGGCGCCCATAACGGCTCCAACCAAAAAGGCAACAGCAAGTATACTTAAAATGCTTGAAATGCTTGTCATATCCTTTCCAAATAAGCTGAATAGGAAAACGATTTTCAATACCCCTCCGAATACAGAACCATCTTTATGAGTGTTGGCTCCGAGTGGGATGACAGTCTCCGCTATATCCCTTGGCACGCCCATTTTCTTGACCGATTCCAGATTGACTGGAATGGACGCGGCACTGGAACAAGTTGCGATGGCTGTAATGGAAGGTGCCAGGGCATTTTTCCAAAATAGGTTAACTCCATCTTTCCCACCTGCGATAAAGGCATACAAAGTGAAGAAGCCAAAATAATAAATCAAAGCTAAAACTAGATAAAGAATGAAAGTGCGAGCATAGCCTTCTAAAATCTGCGGCCCAAGCTGCCCGATGATCGCAGCAAAATAAGCACCAAGTCCAATTGGAGCATAGTACATGACGATTTTAACGACTTTCATCATGACAGCTGTACCCGCTGTCAAAAACTCAGTAATCGGTCTTGCCTTCTCACCGACCAATGCAGTGGAAAGTCCGATTAATACTGAGAAAACGATAAGCTGAAGCATATTGCTTCTGGATAACAGTTCTGGGAAATCAGATACGGTTACTGTGTTGACCAGTTGACTGAAGAAAGAAACTTTCTCGATGTGCTCTTCAGAGGAACTGTTTTCCATCAGTTCTTTAATGGCTGTCGTATCTGTGCCTTCCAAGGGATTGATGATGGTTGTCCCAATAAACCCAATGACGGCAGCTAAAGCGGCAGTTGTCAGGAAGACGACAACGATACTGCCCATGATTTTCCCGAGACGCTTCATTCCGCTCATATTGGCAATCGCTGAAGCAATGCTGAAAAATACCAATGGCACGATGATCGTAAACATAAGATTTAGAAATAAGTCCCCTAGCGGCTGTATGACCGAGGTTTTCTCACCGAAAACGACGCCCGCTATCCCACCGATAATAATGGCAGTGAGCAGTATTAAGGAGGATCGATAGTTTTTGATAAAACTCTTCATAAAAATTCCGTCCTTTCAGGATGAAGATACAATAAAAATATACTTCATTATCAACTCTAAGATGATGTTTGACAATATATTTTTATAGGAAGGAATGTTAAAAGATGAAACGCAATAAATAATAGGGAATGGATTTGAAAATATCGTGAAGGAGGGATGGAATGGCATTTATTGAGGTGGAAGAAGGCGTTCGGTTGTTTTATGAAGAAAAGGGCCAGGGGAGACCAATTATTTTTATCCATGGTGTGTGGATGAGCAGCCGGTTCTTTAGAAGGCAAGTTCCGTACTTTTCAGAAAAGTATAGAACGATCTTACTTGATTTAAGAAGCCATGGCCAGTCAAATCATGTTCATTACGGGAATACAGTCTCCGCTTATGCAAAAGATCTTCATGCGTTCATTGGTAAACTGGGATTACAGGATGTCATACTCGTAGGCTGGTCCATGGGGGCTTTTGTCGTCTGGGATTATCTCAAGCAATTCGGTGAGGGAAATATTCATTCAACTGTGATTGTCGATGAATTGGCCTCTGATTTTAAGTGGCCCGACTTTAATATTGGCGCATTTGATATGGACACGTTGATTGCCTTCATGACTGAAATTCAAACGAACCGTTCCCCATTTTTACAAAGCTTCCTTGCCTCCATGTTTAAAAATGAATTATCTGTAGCGGATGCAAGCTGGATGCTCGGGGAAGTGACCAAAATGCCAGAATCCATTGCCAGTGCCATTCTATTTGATCAATCGATTGTCGACTATCGTGAATTCTTGCCAAAAATCAATGTTCCCACACTTCTCTGTTTTGGAAGGCTTGAAAAAGTCATCCCGGTAGCTGCAGGGGAACATTTGCATAAAAACATTCCGAATTCCGAACTAGTAATCTTTGAAGATAGTTGCCATTGTCCATTCATTGAAGAAAGCGACTTGTTTAATGAAACCGTAGATGGCTTTATACAAAAAGGAGTGTGAAGGTACAGGATATATTGGATGATTACAGTATATTATAAAGGGATGCAGGCCCCGTGTCTGCATTCATTTTTTATTATAAATACTTCACATACTATTGCATTTTTCTATTAACCAAGCGGTTTCAGCAAGAAATAAAGGGAATAATGGTACTAAGGTTGTATGTACCGCAATTAGATGGTGTTGATAAATTAAATTGGTAATATTTTTATATCCTTTTCAGAGGAATTGGGCTATTATGAGGTGGATTTAAACTGGTAAGATCGTTTATCTGTTATTACGCAGAAAGTGATGGAGAGGATAAAATGGAAGATCAGTTACCGTACAATGAAATTATAGATGTATGTTTACTAGCGGGAAAAATCATGCTTCAGAACGGAGCGGAAACATCAAGGGTGGAAGATACGATGGTTAGAATTGCTGCAGCGTATGGATGCGGTGACTCCCACAGTTTTTCAACCCCCACAGGAATTATTTTTTCGCTGGATGGAATGCACCCAGCCTCCAAATTAATTCGAGTTTCCCAACGATCTACAGATTTACATAAGGTAACGCTTGTTAACAGTATATCCCGAAGCATTTCCAGCAAGGAAATGTCACCAGGGGAAGCCTATTTACGGTTAAAGGAAATCGAAAAGGCCGGGATGGGGTATCCCATGTGGGGTCAGGTTTTTGCTGCATTTATAGCGAGCGGCTGTTTTTTAATCATGTTCCAAGGACAGTGGAATGATTTCATCTGGTCCTGTATAGCTGGAGGAATGGGATTCTCTTGCCTGCTTTATTTGCACTGGTTACTGGAAGTTCGTTTTTTTGCTGAATTTATAGCTTCTTTAGTTGTAGGTTTAGTGGCTATGTTCTTTGTCCATATTGGGGTTGGAAGTCATTTGGACACGATAATCATTGGAGCGGTGATGCCGCTTGTGCCAGGGCTGTTAATTACTAATGCAGCCAGGGATTTAATTGCAGGGCATTTAGTTTCGGGTCTATCCAAGGGTGCGGATGCAGGTTTGACTGCATTAGCCATTGGGGCAGGAATATCGGCTGCGTTTGTTTTCTTATGATTTTAGAGGGGGAAGAATGATGTTTGCACAGCTTATTACAAGTTTCATTGCCTCAGCCGCCTTTGGAGTGATCTTCAATGTACCGAAAAATTCATTGTTTCAATGTGGTTGCGTAGGGATGTTAGGGTGGGTCTTATACTTCTTTTTGGTTAAAAATGAGATAAACAGCATTATGGCAACATTAGCGGCTGCATTTATCGTTGCGGTTATCAGCCAGTATTTTGCTAAAAGGTATAAAACCCCGATCACAATTTTTAATGTATCGGGAATCATCCCCCTCGTGCCAGGAGGCTTGTCATATGATGCGATGAAGCATTTTGTCGTAAATGATTTTAATGTCGCCGTTCAATTGGCCGCCAAGGCTTTCATGCTGGCTGGTGCGATAGCAATGGGGCTGATCTTTGCAGAAGTCATGAACCAGCTAGTAACGAAATACAATAGAAGGAAGATAAGATTGAGAAGTTAGATGAATTGTAAAGGAATCTACTTTTATTTTCCTTACTGATTTTGAAAATTTTCAACCTAAATAAAAGAGAAAGGAGAACAGGTGAATGGTATTATCCCCTACAGGTAGACAGAGTAAAAAGAGAGCATGATAAAATGTTCTTAACAGTCTATCTGAGAGGGGATTTTTCTATGGCAAAAAAGGGGCAAACGTTTCAAACATATACAGAAGAATTAAAGCGAGAAGTTGTTCGTTTGAAGTTGGAGGAAGGCTGGTCATATCGTCGGCTTCGTGAGCGATTTGGTATCAAAAGTGATGCACAAATAGCGAATTGGGTAAAG
>NZ_JBFUHM010000019.1:0-94917 GCF_056402395.1 Peribacillus sp. P4_B1 | reverse complement strand
GTATAGAAAGTTTCTTCTCGCATTTAAAAACAGAGAAGTTATATTTGGTATGTCCAAAAACAGCAGAGGAAGCTTATGTAGCTATTCAGGAGTATATAGACTTCTACAATACGGATCGCTTCCAGGAAAAATTTAACGGCCTTTCCCCGATTGAATATCGAGAAAAGGCCGCAGCTTGAAATACTCTTTTTTTATTGTCTACTTGACAGGGTTATGTGCAACCTGGTTCTTTTTTTATGAAAAAGCCAATTTTAAACGGTTTAGACCTTCCATCATCATGCTGCGTGAGCAACCTAGATTCATTCGGACGAAACCTTCTCCGCCAGGTCCATATTTTGAACCAGGCTCCAATGCGAGCTTCCCTTGATGGATAAGCCGTTCCTTAATTTCCTTGTCATTCAATCCAAGATCACGGCAGTCAATCCATAGAAGGTAAGAAGCATCCGGATGCATGACATGCAAAGAAGGGATTTCAGCAGCGATGAATTCCTCAGCCACTTTTATATTCTCCTCAATGTAGCCAATCATGTCTTCCAGCCAGTTTAAGCCCTCTCGATACGCAGCTTCCATCGCTGTTAAAGCGAGGATGTTAAGGCCATGAAATGCCAATTTCGTTTGTGCCTTTTGCAATTTATTTTGTAATTTTTCATTACTGGTGACCAGGAATGAAGCCTGAAGGCCGGCAATATTGAATGTTTTACTTGGCGCCATTAACGTGACGGTTATGTCGGCTAACTTCTCTGAAAGCGAGCCTATCGGATAATGTCTGGATGTTGTATGGAATAAATCAGCATGAATCTCATCACTGACGATGACTACATCATATTTTTCACAGAGCTCTCCGATTCGGAGGAGTTCTTCTTTTGTCCAAACGCGTCCGCCAGGGTTATGTGGACTGCAAAAAAGGAAAAGCTTCACTCCGCTTTTCAGCTTGTCCTCAAAATCAGCGAAATCAATCTGAAAGCGATCTTCTTCTATGATAAGGGGACTATTGACCACTTCCCGGTCATTATTTTTGATCATATCAAAAAATGGTGTGTAGACGGGTGATTGTAATAATATTTTATCGCCCGGGTCTGTGAAAGCTTGGATTGTTGTACCAATTGCAGAAACGACGCCAGAGCTAAATGAAATCCACTCTTTATCGATTTGCCAGGAGTGCCGGTCTCTAAGCCAGCGTTGAATTTCGGTGAAAACCGCTTCGGAAGGGACGGTATAACCGAAAATTGGATGATTCAAGCGTTCTATTAACGCTTTTTGAATGCCCACAGGAGATGGGAAGTCCATATCGGCAACCCACATTGGCAGAACATCTTCGCGCCCATACAATGATTTGAGCGAGTTTTTATCCCATTTTACGGATCCTGAATTTTCTCTGTTAATGTGTTCTTCAAAAATTGACTTGTTCAAAATGTCCACCGCCGAATAAAAATTTGTCGTCTTCGTGAAAAGCCTGTTGTTATGATACTATGATAACATGTTCTTTGAAAACCTATTGAGCAGGTGATGAATTATGGATACACAGCAAATGAATTTAGCGTTGGTTGCCGTTTTGCAAGAATGGGACCCTTTCCAGATAGGATGGGATCTATATGAACCGGAAATTGCGGATACGGTCGTAGCAATCCGGGATATAGATAGCCCGCAGGAACTGGCGGAAAAAATAAAGTCCATTTACGAGTTCGCTTTCGATGAAACCGTTAAGATGGAAAAATGCCTAGAAGTTGCACAGAAACTGCTCATCATAAAAAATGATGCCAGCTGTTCGATCTAAAGGTGAAAAAGGGTGTACCCAGAAATAAGGGTCACCTTTTTTACGTTGTTTTTTTGCTCTTTACTCATAGTTTTCTCTCTTTACTCATAGTTTGAGCTGTTTATTCGTGAGTTTGCGCTGTTTACTCGTGAGTTTGGGCTGTTTACTCGCGAATTTGCGCTGTTTACTCGTGAGTTTGGGCTGTTTACTCGCGAATTTGCGCTGTTTACTCGTGAGTTTGAGCTGTTTACTCGTGAGTTTGGGCTGTTTATTCGTGAGTTTGCGCTGTTTACTCGTGAGTTTGCGCTGTTTACTCGTGAATTTATGCTGTTTACTCGTGAATTTATGCTGTTTACTCGTGAGTTTGGGCTGTTTACTCGTGAGTTTGGGCTGTTTATTCGTGAGTTTGCGCTGTTTACTCGTGAATTTACTGTTTACTCGTGAGTTTTGTTTTTTTAAGTTGGGGAGGCTACACCAAGAAATTCCTTAATTAATTGATAAACCTCTTCCGGTTTCTCCTCTGGAAGAAGGTGCCCGGTATCCTCAATGACAACAAGCTCGGAATTAGGCAGGTCATCATGGAGCCTTTGGCCAATATCCAACGGTACCACTCTATCATGCCTTCCCCATATAAGCAGGCAAGGCGTATGGATATCACTAAGGTCTTCCTTCAACAAATCGATTTCCTTATCTCGGAGCATCCTCCCCAATGCACGGAAAATATCATGCTTCTTTATGAATGGCCCTAGATAGCCCTGTCGCATTTCATCGTCAATCATGGTCGGGTCATGAACGACATTTTTCAAGTTCTTTTCGATCCCGGACTTTTGTAAATACCGTTTTATCCCGAATGAAAAGAAAGGCAGGTAACTGACCATCTTCATTTTTTCCGAATAGCCGGGCTGATAGCCTGATCCGGCAAGGAGGATGGCATGGTCGACAAGATCAGGATGTGATTTTATGAGCTGCAGGGAAATCTGCCCGCCCATGGAATGGCCGATAATACTGAATTTCCTGATGTTTTTCCCCCCCAAGAACAGAACAACGGATTTAGCAATGTTCCCGAATGAATATGTATATCGATAATCCTTACCGCTTTGCCCAAATGGGGGAAGGTCTATTGAGATCACATTGAATTCCTTGATCAAATAGGGCACCAATTTACGGAAACTGAAGCTGGATGACAAAAATCCGTGAAGCAGTACAAGTGTGGGGAAGGAATCATCCATATGGTCATATTCAAAATAGATTTCTATATTTCCTACCCGTTCAATGCCTTTGATTGTATGAATTTCCATATAAATCCCTTTCTCCTCCGGTATTAGTCATAGATACAAGTGTGTGTTCACCTGAATATCCCAAAAAAGGTCCTTAAATACTGTTGCATAACAGTAATTGTAATAATAACGATGAAAAAAGACAATTACTATAACAGGTCGCCAACCAATTTTGATATAATAGTATAAGTTTATCCTGACAGAATAGGACTTATTAATTTATATTGTCATATAGGATTCTAAAAAAGTCTAATAAGGTAATTCGTGAGACTATCTGCCAGCCAAACCATCACATCTAAATTAGTGAATTCCAAAAGGGGGGTTTTCCAATGCACTTGAATGAAGAGGAATTGGAAGTCTTGAGAATCATTGAAAATAACAGCCGGATTGATCTGAAGGATTTGGCTAAAATGACCAATCTATCAGAAGCGGGCATTGAAATAACATTGAAGAAATTAGAAGATATGCGGGTTATTGTCCGTTATTTAACAGTCATTAACTGGGCGAAAGTGGATGAATACCATGGTGTCACAGCGATGATTGATGTAAAAGTCACTCCGAAACGCGGTGTCGGTTTCGATGAGGTAGCAAAAAGGATTTACAAATTCAAAGAAGTCGAGTCCGTTTATTTAATGTCGGGGGCTTATGATTTATCAGTCATTGTCGAAGGGCGTTCTATGAACGAAGTGGCAAACTTTGTTTCAGAAAAACTTTCGACACTGGATTCCGTCATTTCTACGACGACTCACTTCATTATGAAAAAATACAAGCACGATGGCACAATTTTTGACCAAACTGATGAAGATAAGCGGATAGTGGTGTCACCATGATTAAAACGAGTTATGTTTCAAGAACGATTGCAGAGCTTAAACCATCAGGCATCCGCCGCTTTTTCGACCTGGCAGCCAATTTGGAAGGGGTCATCTCACTTGGTGTGGGTGAACCGGATTTCGTTACATCTTGGGCAGTGAGGGAAGCTGCGATCAACTCCTTGGAGGAAGGGTATACCTCTTATACGGCTAATGCAGGATTATTTGAATTAAGGTCGGAAATCAGCTGGTATATGGAGAAGCAGTTCCATGTTTCATATAGACCAGAGGATCAAATCATTGTCACGGTCGGAGCAAGCCAGGCTCTCGATATTGCCCTGAGGACCATCTTGAATCCAGGGGAAGAAGTCATTGTAGTGGAACCTTGTTTCGTCGCCTATGCACCGCTTGTGACCATGGCAGGGGGAATACCGGTCACGGTCCAAACTTCAAAGGATGATGACTTTAAGTTGACTCCCGGGCAACTCGAAGCGGCAATCACGCCTAAAACGAAGGCGGTTTTAATCTGTTCACCGAATAATCCAACTGGCACCCAGCTTGGACAGGAAGAATTAGTGATGCTTGCTGATATCATTAAAAAGCATGACTTGCTTGTCATTTCCGATGAAATCTATGCTGAACTTGCTTATGATGAGAAATTCACCTCTTTTGCTGCCATTGACGGCATGCTTGAGCGGACAATTGTCATCAATGGGTTTTCGAAAGGCTTTGCAATGACCGGATGGCGTCTTGGGTTCGTTTGTGCACCTAAGGAAATTTCTGAAGCGATGCTTAAGCTTCATCAATATGCGATGATGTGTGCGCCGACCGTTGCTCAACATGCTGCATTGGAAGCTTTAAGGCACGGAATGCAGGATGTAGAAGAAATGCGTCGGAGTTATCGGAGAAGACGAAATTATATCGTGAATTCATTTAACGATATGGGTCTGGATTGTCACAATCCTGGCGGGGCATTTTATGCTTTTCCTTCCATTGAGAAAACAGGGATGACTTCGTTGGAATTTGCTGAAAAACTTCTGACGGAAGAACTTGTAGCCGTTGTACCGGGAGATGTGTTCGGGGAAAGCGGTGAAGGTCATATCCGCTGTTCCTATGCATCCTCCATGGAACAACTTCAAGAAGCGCTTAGAAGGATGGAACGTTTCATGAAGAACCATAGCCAATAAAAGCAAAAAAAATAGGGATCCGGCCGTTATAAGCAGCCGGATCCCTTTCCATAGGGGGAATTAGAAAAAGAGTTAATCTAATGGATTAACATAGAAAGTGTTAATCATAGTATATCCAGCACTCTGAAAAAAAATACACATACTACGACCATTTTTTTCAATTAGCTTGTGTATTATATAAAGTATGCATAACATTCAGAATTTGTTCTTCGCTAAAGTCTTTAGCTGTTCTTAGGATGAGCTCAGCCTTTTTGGATCCGATTTCTTCAATCAGCTTTTTTATGTCCTCGTCAACACCAGAAGCGTTTCCGGTTTGGGCGTCCTTCAAGAACTCTGAAGCTGGAATGTCAAGAACGGTCGAAAGCCGTAAAATGGTTTGAGTATCAGGAATCGATTCACCAGTTTCATACTTTTCAATCTTTTTGGTGCCGATTCGTAATTTCAAAGCCAGTTCCTGTTGAGTGAGGTTATGATCTTCTCGATATTGCCGGATTTTCTTCGCGATATTTGACATAGTCAGGCACTCCTTTTTCAGGAAATATTTTCTTTATGTAATGATTTTACCATATTATAACTAAAGGAAATCAAATGAATATGTAGGTTTTGTGAAAAAAAAATGCCGCCTCGAGAAATATCGAAACGGCATTTTGGATTACTAAATGAGATTAATTGAGTTAAGAAATACGAGTATGATCATGATCGGCACAATGTAGCGAATCAGGAAGTACCAAAGTTTAAAAAGTGACCGACCGGAATCTGCGCCAGTTTCGAACTCTTTTTGGACCTCGATCCTTTTCATTTGATAGCCGATGAAAAGGGATATGAACAAGGCGCCGACTGGCAGTGCGATGTTGCTTGTCAGATAATCAGCCAAATCGAATATGGATAAATTGAAAATCTTCACATCTGAAAGCACCCCAAATGATAATGCGCTTGGAATTCCAATCAAGAAAACGACGCTACCAGCTATCCAAGAAGCCTTCTTCCGCTTTGCGGTATCACCTTTGATCATGGCTGCAACGACGATTTCGAGAATGGAGAAGGCCGTTGTAAGTGTGGCGAATAATAATAATATGAAGAAAATGGCCATGAAGATCCCGCCAAGCGCCATTTCATTGAATACGGCAGGCAACACGACGAATACTAGTCCAGGACCGCTAGAAGGGCTGAAGCCCAGTGCGAAAACAGCTGGGAAAATGACTAAACCTGCTAACAAGGAAATGAAGATATTCAGTCCAACCACCGAGAAGGCCGATTTAGTTATATCTTCTTTTTTACTTAAATAGGATGCATAGGTTACCATCACTGAAACACCAACACTAAGTGCAAAGAAGGATTGGCCAAGAGCTAATAGGATCGTTTCCCCTGTTAAAGCGGAAAAGTCCGGCTTCAAGAAGAATTTTACACCCTCCATTGCTCCGTCCAGAGTCAAGGAACGGATGAGGAGAATAATGAAAAGAATGAACAATGAAGGCATCATATATTTATTCGCTTTTTCAATTCCTTTGGATACGCCACCTTGCACGACCCAAATGGTTAAAACCATGAATAATAATTGAGCGATGACCGTTTCATAAGGATTGCTGATTATCGTATTGAAGAAGTTTCCATACTCAGTCTGGGTTAAGTTTGAAAGGGAACCGGTTAAACTTCTTGCTAAATAGGAGATGATCCAGCCGCCAACGACACTAAAGAAGGAAAGCAGAATGATGGAAGCGACGACACCGCCATATCCGATCAAAACCCAAGGTTTTCCTGGGGCGATATATTTATATGCGCTAATGGCATCTTTCTGTGCATTGCGGCCAATTGTGAATTCCGCTATTAATATGGGGGAACCGATAAGCAGTGTGAACAAAATGAAGAGCAGGAAAAAGACCCCTCCACCATTTTCACCAGTCATATATGGGAGCTTCCAGATGGCGCCTAATCCAATAGCGGATCCCGCGGCTGCCAGGATAAACCCAAGTTTTGAAGTCCATTGTTCTTGTTTTGACATGATGGAAAAACTCCTTTAGATGTAAAGATTATCTAGCTGTAAACAATAATTTCTTTAAAACATTTTTTCATCTTACTATGATTATGAGGAAATGGGTAGTGTTTTAATATTACAATCTTTAGAAAAATGAGTAAATATATTAAGGGAATGGAGGTTATTTGCAAATTTTTAGGATAAATTATAAATAACGTTCTTATAATATTTATTATTTCCAAAAAACAAACATTTTTAATGAGTAAAATTCAAAAAAGTATGGTATACTTAACTTTGATTATTTTCCAATTATGTGATATAATTTTTTATTGCGTGAAAAGACGAAAAAATATATATAAAATAGGAGTGTTACCATGTCTGAAAAATTCGAAATTGGTGCGGTAGTTACTGGTAAAGTAACTGGTATTCAACCATACGGTGCTTTTGTTGCTTTAGATGAATCAACTCAAGGTTTAGTTCATATTTCTGAAATTACTCACGGATTCGTTAAAGATATCAACGAACATTTAAAAGTGAACGATGAAGTAAAAGTTAAAGTGCTTTCAATCGATTCAGCTGCTGGAAAAATCGGCTTATCGATCCGCGCAACAGAAGAAGCTCCTGAGCGTACTGAAGCTCCGAAAAAAGCTCCAAAAAAACGCCAAGCATCTGTTAAAGCAACATCTCACATCGAATCTACTGAAGGTTTCAACACATTGAAAGACAAACTTCAAGAGTGGATTGAACAATCTCAACGCGAAGACTTAATCAAAAAATAATTTTGTGAACCGACAGATCAATCGATCAGTCGGTTTTTTTTGTCATTTTCATGATTTCATGAAAATGAATTAAATAAAGCCGGGTCATGTTTTTTATCCATGGTCCGGCTTTATTTTTATAGAATATAAACAAAATCCCTTTCAACGATTCGGTTTGGTTTCTGGTTCACTGGCAATTTCAGGACTTGGTTTAAAGAGAAGACCAAGGTTAATTAGGCCGGCAATTCCAACCAATCCATAAATGATACGGGCCATTCCAGCATCTTGCCCTCCGAAAATCGAAGCGACCAAGTCAAATTGGAAAAACCCTATTAATCCCCAGTTGATTGCCCCGATTATTGTAAGAACAAGTGCAATTCTTTGAATTCCACTCATTGTACAGCCTCCTTTTTTTGAAAAAATTAGTTCTTTACTTATCATGCTTTTTCATCATGTAAATATACATCCTTACAGAAGTTCGGACGGATGCTTTGTATTTATATGGAATATTGGTCATAATGAAGAAAAGAAAAAAACTGCCATTGGCCAAGTGGGCAATTTTCTAGAGGCCGATGTGGCATTAAGGAGAGAAATCTTTTGGAGAATTTCACTTATAAAAACCCTACTAAAATAATTTTCG
Organism: Peribacillus sp. P4_B1; assembly: GCF_056402395.1. NCBI lineage: Bacteria > Bacillati > Bacillota > Bacilli > Caryophanales > Bacillaceae > Peribacillus > Peribacillus sp. P4_B1. The sequence goes on along the minus strand of NZ_JBFUHM010000019.1, from coordinate 86,521 downwards.
GGAAAGATCAGCTTGGAAGTTTAAAAACGGAAATCCCTGCATATGGTGATAAGGTTTTACTTGTATACGGTGGAGGAAGCATAAAGAAAAATGGCTTATATGAAAAAGTGATCAATGCCTTGAAAGAGATCGATGCAGAGGTGCACGAACTTTCCGGAGTTGAACCGAATCCGCGCATCTCAACAGTCCGGAAAGGTGTGGAACTTTGTAAAGAACATGGTATCGACTTTGTGCTTGCTGTTGGAGGCGGCAGTGTCATTGACGCGACAAAGGCCATTGCTGCCGGTGCTAAATATGAGGGGGATCCATGGGATCTAGTCATTAAGGAGGCATCAGTAGAAGAGGCCCTTCCGTTTGGAACGATACTGACTTTAGCTGCAACCGGCTCCGAGGCAAATTCCGGCTCAGTCATTACAAACTGGGAAACGAAAGAGAAATATGGATGGGGAAGTCCATTGGTATTTCCCCAATTCTCCATTTTGGATCCAGAAAATACTTTTTCGGTACCGAAAGATCAGACTGTATACGGAATGGTCGATATGATGTCACATGTGTTCGAAACGTACTTCCATCCGGAAACGCATGCACCTCTTCAAGACCGTTTTTGTGAATCGCTGTTACTGACAGTGATTGAAACGGCGCCTAAACTATTGGAAAACCTGGAGGATTATGAACACAGGGCCACTATCCTATATGCAGGAAATATTGCCTTGAATGGTTCGCTTGGGGTTGGCTACAGTGGGGATTGGGCAACGCATAACATTGAACATGCCGTTTCAGCTGTTTATGACATCCCGCATGCCGGAGGATTGGCCATCTTATTTCCAAATTGGATGAAACATGTGCTCCATGAAAATGTTGCACGCTTTAAACAGGTTGCAGTCCGTGTGTTCCATGTTGATCCGGAAGGTAAAACGGATGAGGAAGCGGCCCTTGAGGGCATTGAAAGACTAAGGTCGTTTTGGAGCAGCTTAGGTGCGCCGACCAATCTTTCGGATTATGGCATCGATGACTCACAATTGGAAGTCATGGCTGATAAAGCGATGAGCAGAGGGGGATTTGGGCGATTCAAAATCCTGAACCGTGAAGATGTCCTTGCCATTTTACGGGCTTCATTATAATTCAAGTGAAATGTTCATTCTCCCGCCTTGTCAGGTGGGAGATTACTTTGAACGTATAATTCGTTATTTACTTGACCGATATCTTGATTATGAGAATTACATCAGATAAAGTGATAGGGAAACTAAAAATCAAGGAGGAATTTGAATGGCCCATATTCGTTTCGATTATTCAAAAGCCCTGCCGTTTTTCGGGGAGCATGAAATTACCTATTTACAGGATGCTGTAAAAGTGGCCCACCATTCTCTGCATGAACAGACAGGGGCAGGCAATGAATATCTTGGCTGGCTTGATTTACCCGCCAATTATGATAAAGAAGAGTTCTCGAGGATCAAAAAAGCAGCGGAAAAAATAAAAAAAGATTCAGATGTGTTACTGGTTATCGGAATCGGTGGATCATACCTGGGAGCGCGCGCGGCAGTTGAAATGCTTCAACATAGTTTTTATAACATTTTGCCGACGGACAAAAGAAAAACACCGCAAATTTTATTTGTAGGTAATAATATAAGCTCTACATATATGCAGGACGTAATGGACCTGTTGGAAAACAGGGATTTCTCGATCAATGTTATCTCTAAATCCGGTACGACCACTGAACCAGCACTGGCCTTCAGGATATTCAGGAAACTGCTGGAACAAAAATATGGTGTTGAAGAAGCTAAAAGCCGAATTTATGCGACCACTGACAAAGAAAAGGGCGCATTAAAAACGGTAGCAACGGAGGAGGGTTTCCAAACTTTCGTCATTCCTGATGATGTTGGCGGACGTTACTCTGTCTTAACGGCAGTTGGGTTGCTTCCGATTGCGGTCAGCGGGGCAGATATCGATCAAATCATGGAGGGAGCCGAGCGTGCAAGGTTGGACTACAGTTCTTCCGAGCTAGCTGATAATGAGGCATACCAATATGCAGCGGTTCGAAATATCCTTTACAATAAAGGGAAAACCATTGAAATGCTGATAAACTATGAGCCTGGACTTCAATACTTCTCTGAGTGGTGGAAACAATTATTTGGAGAGAGTGAAGGAAAGGATCAAAAGGGGATTTTCCCTTCATCCGCTAACTTTTCGACTGACCTGCATTCATTAGGGCAATATGTTCAGGAAGGGCGGCGTGATCTTTTTGAAACAGTCATCAAAGTGGAAAAGGCCCGTCATGAAATTTTAATTGAAGAAGCGGACAATGACTTGGATGGCCTGAATTACCTTTCAGGTGAAACGGTGCAATTCGTAAATAATAAAGCATTTGAGGGCACTCTTTTAGCACATACGGACGGTGGCGTTCCCAACCTGATCGTAACGGTTCCTAAGCTTGATGCTTATACATTTGGCTACCTTGTATATTTCTTCGAGAAAGCTTGTGCAATGAGCGGTTACTTACTAGGTGTCAATCCATTTGATCAGCCTGGAGTGGAAGCATATAAGGTGAACATGTTTGCGCTTTTAGGCAAGCCAGGTTATGAAAAGAAAAAAGCGGAGCTAGAACAGCGCTTATAATAAAAAAAGCATGAAGCAGGAATAACATCCAGCTTCATGCTTTTTTATTGAACTCTAAAGTTAAATTAACATATTCGAATGCTTGCATTAAAAAACCGAAGAATTTGGGTTCATGTGTGCACAATTCATCAATGATGAATTCCAATTACACAGGTTCCGCAAATTCCGGTTCTTCAAAGATGAAAAGGCTTTAAGCAAAGCGGGAGAAAATCCAGCAGCTGCAACAGGAAGTGCGGCAATCTAGAAATGCAGATCCAGCAATTGCAATTAATGAAGCTCTGAAGCTGAAATAAACTTTATAAAAGAGCGTAAGGATACCTTGGGGATCAGAGAGAAAGCCAATCTTCTTTATCCTGAACCGAGGGTACAATCGAGTCATTCCAGGGGTTTTTTTAAAGGCCTTTTGGTTAAGCTAATAGAAAAATGGCGAAAGAGGTTTTTTACTATGATTAAAATTTCTTCTGAGTTGGAAGGGAAAACATTCGGTTTGTTCGACCTGGAGACGAAGTTAAAGCCGGAAGGATATGTGATAGGTGGAGGCTGGGACTATGACAATGGGTCGTTTGATTATAAAATGGATAACAGTGATGGGTACCAGTTTTTGCGTGTCCCTTTCAGGGCGGTTGATGGTTCACTCGATCAGGATGGGGTAATGGTCGAACTTTTACAACCGTTTTTGTTATCTCATAAATACGAGGACGGTGTTGACGGTGAAGGAAATATCGGAAACCTCACCGCTTCCTTCAATCAGTTTGCTGAGCCGGAAAATCCGGATGCCGAATTTCCGGAAAACTATATCTCTTATGGAAAATCGCTTGTCCATGATTTGGAAAAGCTTTTATTACATTAATCTTCAATGATGATTAGAGTGTCATTGCGATGTATGATTACATTTGCAGGGGGCTTGATGAATGTCTCGCCTCCTGATATGATGCCCACCAATAGAATGTCTTGATCAAATAGCTTGGCGCTCAACTGTTTAAACGTCAATTCCGCCCAGTCACTCTGGATGGCCAGTTGTTTGATGTTCAATCCATCCCATTCATTTTGCTCTTCAGCTTCCACAATGATCCCTCTCGATAAGCAATCCTGCATATAATCACTTGCAAATTTATTCGTTTCGACAATACCATCCGCTCCTGCCCGCAAAGCATTTTCCTTTTGTTCTTGCGTCAATATTTCCACTAGACAATACAAATGCGGATTCAAGCCTTTGACGGCCAGTAACGTTAATATCGAGAACATATCCGTATGCAGCTCGTCTTGCTTGAGGTCAGCGGTGATAAGGACGCGTATGGCCTGTTTTATATTAGCTTTTTGCAAAACGGAATCCAATGTAGCTTTTCCTTGGATAAAGTGGATATTCGTTCTTGGTAGCGGGTGCTTTTGCAGCGTATCATCTATAAGGACAATAGGTTGATGATGAGTTCTATTATGAATGTTTTGGATGATTCTCCTGGAACGGCCATTCCAGCCCACAATGATAATATGGCCACCGCCGCTGAATACTTTCTTTCCTGTTAGAAATTGCTGTTCATTGGAAATGGACATTTTAGCAATGTATGCAAAATAAGAGGTGATCAGGCCGGCACCTGACAAAATGAGGGTGATCCCAATGACTTTACCAAGATTGGTCACAGGCGTGTAATCTCCGTAACCTACCGTTGACATAGTCACGATTGCCCACCAGATGCCATCGAGTAAAGTAGGGAATCTTTTCGGCTCCACAAGGTGGATCAATACCCCGAAAGAGAGTAAAAATAATGCGATGGTAGAAAGCAATCTGATGAAACGCGGAATTCTAGGAACGGTGCTAATGTATGTACCGAATCTAATCATGTTTTTCACACCCCTTAAGCTGTTCCTTTTAGTATGGTCAAAAAAGGCTTTGCTCATAAGGCAGTCAAACAAACTTTGAATCATGAATTTCGTAGATTATCTAAAAAAGTGCAACTCGGATAACAGGGAAATGATAAAAGCCTTCCAGAACGTCGGAAGGCTTTTATGGCTGAGTCACGTATCCTGAACTGGACTTCATGCTCGATGATGGATTATATGTCAGGTTGCGTTTCGGTATTCCAAAAGTTTGATAAATAGGCTCAATCTGTTCTTAGACCCTTCTGCGTACGTTGAAGTTATCACTGATGAGCAGCCAGTTTTGAGGGAAGGCTAGGCCGAGCTTCCAATAACTCATCCCCCTTAGATTCAATTCCTTGATTAAATCGAATTTTGCCTGAATGGATCTGGCATCTTCAAACCACACCTCATGCTGCTTATCCTCAATATCCGTATAATTGAAGTGCGGGGCCTGTGCGGTTTCATCATACTCGATGGCAACATTATTGGCAGCTGCAATCTGGATGGCCTGCTGCGGACTAACAGCCTTGGCAGTGGATCCCTGTACAAAAGGCAGGGTCCAATCATAGCCATATAGATTTTGCCCCATCAGGATTTTGTTGGCAGGAATTTCAGTGACGGCATATTCGAGCACATCCCGAACAGATCCAATTGGCGATACAGCCATTGCCGGTCCCCCGCTATACCCCCATTCATAAGTCATGATGATAACGAAGTCGACGATTTCGCCATGTGCTTTATAGTCATGAGCCTCATACCAACGGCCTTTTTGTTCCGCACTTGTTTTGGGGGCAAGTGCCGTAGAAATGAACCATCCTTCTTTCTTGAAACGTTCCTTGGCTTTTCGGAGAAATTGATTATAAGCTTCTTTATCAGACGGCCTTAAAAACTCAAAGTCAAAGTGGATATCCCGGAATCCATATTTCTTTGCAGTTGAAACGATATTGTTCAGGAACTTATTTTGAACGGAAGTGTTCGTCAAGATGATTTGCCCGAGCTCATCGCTGAATTGGTCTTTTTCCTGATTCGTGATCACCATCATCAAGACATTTTTATTTTCCCTGGCGATGGCAGGGAATTCATTGAGCAATGGCTCTTTTAAGGAGCCGTCACGAAGCGCCTGGAAGCTGAATGGGGCCAAATAGGTTAAATAGGGCCCAGCTTCCCTTGCAGCCGTTTCAAGGGCCGGTGCAACCGTCGTACCCCTCGGCTCGACATACCCATTGAATTCGGCGGTCCTTTTCTTACGTGCTGGAATATAGAGCCGGTATCCAACGGATAAGTTTTGATTTTCGGAAATGCCATTTATTTTTGCCAATTCTTGAAAAGGGACATCAACCTTTTGGGAAATGGAATAAAGACTATCACCGGGTTGAACGAAATAATAGCTGCCGACAATTGGAATGACAAGGGCCTGCCCAGTAACAAGATTAGTTGGGTTAGGAATCTTATTTGTTTCCACGAGCCTATCAACAGTTACGCTGTACGTCTGGGCGATGCCATATAACGTCTGGCCTGGCCTAACCACATGTATTTGCAAATCTTTTCCCTCCTACTGAAAGTTTCCTAACAGTTTATGAACAGAAAAAGGAATTCATGATAAAGAGCTTTGGATTGAAGGGATCGTAAAGAAAAATAATTCAATAAATTGGCAATAATAATTTAAGCTAAAAATGCTAATTAATATTAGTAGGAGGTGAAAACACATGGCAAACAACAATAACAGCAATCAACTAGTAGTAGCTGGTGCAGAGCAAGCCCTAGAACAAATGAAGAATGAAATCGCTAGTGAATTTGGTGTAAACTTAGGTGCAGACACTACTTCTCGCGCTAACGGATCTGTTGGTGGGGAAATCACAAAACGTTTAGTTCAAATGGCTGAACAACAATTAGGCGGATCAAACTTTTCTCGTTAATAACTGAATAAATATGGATTTGAAAGAGAAGGGGCATCGCTCCTTCTCTTTCGCATTATTCAGCCATGTGACTGCCAAGCCTTTAAAATCTTGATTGCCTTTTCAGGGAAATCGGTCATGATAACGTCGACATCCATCTCTGCGAGCTTGACGATGTCCGCTTCATCATTGGCGACCCAAGGGCGGATTTTGTATCCAAGTTTTTTCGCTTTATCACTCATTGCTTGAGTCAGGCTATTTTTATCAGGATGAAAACCGGCTTCTTTTTTATCACGTAAGATTTCTTCGAAGTTTTCAGGAAGCCCTTCGAACAATAATGCACGTTCAAGTTCTGGGGCAAGCATCTTCACTTTTTCAATTGATTGATGGTTGAAGGAAGATAGGATCACCCGATTTTCCATTCGGTATTGATGAATTAAATCAATGATCTTCTGTTCGATCCCTTCGTAAGCGAGTTTATCCGTTTTGATTTCGATATTCATCAATAAAGCATTATCCCTGGCCCAGTCGAAAACTTCTATTAAAAAAGGAATCCGCTCCCCAAGGAATTCCTTGGAGAATTTGCCCCCGGCATCAGCCGTCTTCAGCTCCTGTGACGAATGATCTTTTACATAACCAGTAAGGTTGGTCGTTCGATCAAGTGTTTCGTCATGGATGATGACCAATTCCCCATCAGAACTGAGGTGGACATCGAACTCGATCCCCTCGGCACCGATTTCTGCCGCCTCTTGAAATGCAGCCATGGTATTTTCAGGATGCGTCCCTTTGGATCCTCTATGGGCGAAAATCAATATGTTTTGCAAATTCATCACTTCCCCTTTAAACTTTATCTTGAACCCTATCATACATGTATCCCTAAATTGTTTCAGCAATGTTTAATAGACAATATTTTAAACAACGAGTAAAATACATATGGTATTTCCATAACAGGTGTTCGAATTATGAGGTGAAAAAAATGAATATGTGGGAAATTTTTGTTGCTGTTGTCCTTGGTCTTGTTGAAGGATTAACTGAATTTGCTCCTGTATCGTCTACAGGGCACATGATTATCGTTGATGATTTATGGCTGAAATCGAATGAACTTTTCGGTAGTGAAATAGCCAATGTGTTCAAGGTGGTTATCCAGCTTGGTTCGATACTCGCTGTAGTCGTGCTCTTCTGGGGGCGATTCATGGACTTGCTTGGTTTAAGGAAAATGAAAGACCCATCTGCTGTGAAGGGCCAAAAGCTTAACCTCTTGCAGATCATCGTCGGATTGTTACCAGCTACTGTATTAGGTCTATTGTTCGAAGATTATATCGATGAAAATTTATTTACCATGAAGACGGTTATCGTTGGATTAATCTTGGGCGCATTTTTAATGATTGCGGCTGATAAATTCCGTCCAAAGCTGACTACAGAAACGGTTGACCAAATCACTTATAAACAAGCTTTTGGTGTAGGGTTAATTCAATGTTTGGCACTGTGGCCGGGATTCTCACGTTCAGGTTCAACGATTTCCGGTGGTGTACTATTAGGGATGAGCTATCGGGCTGCTTCCGATTTCACGTTCATCATGGCGGTGCCGATCATGGCGGGTGCCAGTCTTTTAAAGATAGTTAAATATTGGGATTACTTCACACCTGAAGTTATGCCATTCATTATCGCAGGTTTCATAAGCGCATTCATCTTTGCGTTATTCTGTATCCGCTTTTTCTTGATTTTAATCAATAAAGTTAAATTGACTCCTTTTGCCATCTACCGGATTGTCTTGGCGGTTGTGCTTTTATTCATTATTTGGTAATACGAATTGAAGCTTGAAAGAGGAGTGGAACCACCCCGTTGATTCGGAGTGGTTTTTTTTGTGTCCGAGAAAAAACCTGGTATCTCAGACTGTATATATAACGAATGATACTTGCGTTTTGTGGTATTTAATTCGTTATTATCGAGTTAAATTTCTATAAAACGTTTTTTCTACAGAGAATATTCGGTTTTTGTTGCGGTTCCAGACATAATTAGTAAAAAAAATATAATTGTAATAAAGCTAGCCAAGCACAGTAATACCAACGTGTCCGGAACCTTATTGGACTATTCAAATTATTGAATAAGTTATTTCCATATAATTTATATGATATAATTTTAGTATAAAACAAGTACATGTGTACACCTAGGGAGGACATCATGGGGAATGACCAATTGAAAAAAACGATTGGCTTTTGGATTGGAACATCTATTGTAGTTGGTACAGTTATCGGTTCTGGTATTTTCATGAGACCTGGTGACGTGCTTGAGTTAAGTGGTAATTCAACCATGGCCTTATTAGCTTGGCTGATAGGTGGCCTGATTACCCTTGCAAGCGGATTGACGATTGCGGAAGTGAGTACTCGGATTCCTAAAACTGGCGGCTTATATGTCTATATGGAAGAAGTGTACGGAAAAGCATGGGGATTCCTATGCGGCTGGGTTCAGACATTGGTATATGGACCTGCAGTCATGGGCGCACTCAGTTTATACTTCGGGTTATTAGTCGCAGGAATATTTAATATCGCTTCAGATTACACTTTGGCAATAGGCATTCTTACAATCGTATTTATAGCAGGCATGAATCTGCTGGGGACAAAATACGGCGGTATAATACAAACATTATCGACCGTTGCTAAATTGATCCCGATCATATTCATAGCGGTGTTCGGTATCGCACAAGGTGATATGCCTGTATTCAATATCAGTAGTGAAAGTTCAATGAAAATCAGTATGGCTGGTGCGATTTTGGCTACTCTCTGGGCGTATGATGGCTGGATGAATGTCGGCTTCATGGCAGGGGAAATGAAAAATCCACAGAAAACGTTGCCGAGAGCTATCATAACAGGATTAGTCGTGGTCATGGTCGCATACTTGGCTGTGAACCTTGCCATGCTTCATGTTTTGGGAGCAGAGGGAGTCATCGCTCATGGTACGAATGCAGCGAATGTTGCGGCAACGCTTCTATTTGGTGAATTGGGCGGGAAATTGATATCAATCGGAATAGCGATTTCAATCTTCGGATGTTTGAACGGAAAGCTTCTGACCTTTCCGCGCATAACCTTGGCGATGGCGACTGATAAAATGATGCCTGGCCATAAACAAATCGGGAAAATATCGCCCAAGTTTAAAACGCCCATAAATGCTACGATATTACAAGTGATCATTGCCATCATAATGATGGTTGTAGCAGACCCTGACAAACTTACCAATATGGCCGTATTCTCTGTCTTCTGTTTTTATGGATTAGCCTTCTTCGCGGTCTTCATCTTACGCAAGAAAGATCCCGATGCAAAAACATATAAAGTCCCGTTTTACCCATTAATCCCCATTGTAGCCATTGCTGGTGCAATATATATTGTTGTAAGCACATTAATCCAAACACCTTTAAATGCCCTGTACTCGGTGATCATCCTCTTTATAGGTATGCCTGTGTACTGGCTGCTTAAAAAAAGTGAGCGGGATGATAAACGTTCATATTAATGAAAAACCCTTCACTGCATACAGTGAAGGGTTTTTTGTGAATTGCTGGAACTTACTTTTCCGTTTGGCCATAAGTGGCGAAATAGACAACTCAGGAAGTTCGTATTAACATAGGGGGAAAGTTTAATAGTGAAGGGTCTGAACAAAAGTGAATTATATCGAGCCTGCTGGCAAATCATTCAGGAAAACAATCTTGGCTTTATTTCTTGGTAGCTTTGTAACGTTTGCGGATCTGTATAGTACTCAGCCGGTCATTCCGGTTTTCGCAAAGCAATTCGGGGTCTCTCCTGCAATGGCAAGTCTTACATTATCTTTCGCAACAGGAACGCTTGCCATCTGTTTATTGCTTGTTTCCTTTTTCTCAGAAAATATCGATAGGAAAAAAATAATGGGGACAGCGCTCACTCTGTCTGCGTTGTTATCCATATGCGTCAGCTTCATCCAGGATGACCTATACATCCTTATTGCAATACGGGCGATTCAAGGAGCGGTGCTTGCAGGTTTCCCGGCAATTGCGATGGCCTATATCAATGAAGAATTCGATCCGAAAAGCCTGGGCTACGTGATGGGAATCTATGTGAGTGGTTCGAGTATCGGCGGATTGGCAGGCAGGCTGATTGTCGGAGTGCTGACCGACCATTTCTCATGGAACATAGCGATTGGCAGCCTTGGGGCTTTAAGTTTGATCATCAGTCTGGCTTTTTGGTTGATGCTTCCACATTCGCAGCATGCTGTCCGTAAAAAAGTATCATTGTCGAGAATTAAAACCTCCCTTATTAATAACTTATGGAATAGCAGACTAGTACTTTTATTCGGGATGGCCTTCCTATTAATGGGCTCGTTCGTTACCGTTTATAACTTTGTGGGTATACCATTAATGGGACCGCCATATCATTTATCACAGACATTGATCGGCTTCATTTTCATTATTTATCTAGTGGGGACATTTAGTTCTACATGGATGGGGAAGCTTGCCGATCAATATAGTCGGAGGTTTGTTCTTCTTTCCGGAATCGCAATCATGCTGCTTGGGGCCCTTTTAACCTTATTGGATCCACTTTTGTTGAAGATAATCGGGCTTGCCCTGTTTACATTTGGCTTTTTTGGAGCTCATTCAATTGCGAGCACCTGGGTCGGATCGTTAGCTGATAAAAGTGAAAAGGCACAAGCATCCGCTTTATATCTCCTGTTTTACTATGCGGGGTCAAGTGTAGTGGGAGCATCAGGAGGTTTATTCCTGATGAAGTTCGGTTGGGGAGGGGTCATCTCTGCTGTATCCATCCTAATCATCCTTGCTGCCGTTTGTGTCATGATGGTTGATAAAGTGAAAATCGTTAAATAAAATGTTCTTTTCTATCATGATTTTCCGGAATCCTGAATATAATCCAGTGAAAAATGATATTGAATAAAAGATTGATAAGAGAAGAGGGTAATAGATAGAGTGAAACGAAAAGCAGTAATTCTCATTGGGTTAATAGCCGTTTTAATTATATTATTCGTTGTATACTTAACAAGTCCGGGCCGATTGGAAAAGGTGGAGATTGTTGAAAAATACTATCCACATTTCTCCGATGGCAAGGCAGTCGGTTTTAAGACGAACGAAGTCATTGATGTAACGGAAACCAAAGAGGGATCCAATTGCGCAATGAAATTCAACAATGGGAAAACGTTGGAAATCGATTGTGACCGTTATTTAACATACAAAATCGATGAAACAGTTTATATTACCACGGAAGGAAACCATGTGAAGGAAATTCGAAGAAAAAGATAGTGGCAGGAAGAGCTGAGTTTGCTCAAAAAACAAACTCAGCTCTTTTATTTTATCCCATTTAAAAACCCAGACCATATTGGAATGGGCTTTTTCACTTTTTATCTTTGTTTTTATTTTTATCCTTTTTATTACGCCGTAGTACATCAAGGATTCTGCGGCTGTTATTTTTACTGTTTATTAGTTCGACTAAATCGCTCATGTTTTCAGATTCAAAGTCTTTTTGATCCTTTTTCATGATAATCCCTCCAAGTCATATATCATAATACCCTTATTAAGAGAAGGGTAAACGTCTATTATCATATTGGTAATAGAAGGATTTTATATCCTTTACCATTAACTATTTGATAAAATGTGATAAAAGCCCTGTGTGGGAGGTCTACATGGAAGAATTAAGAATGATCGGTGAAAAAATCGAAAAATTCAAATATATCTTAGTGGAGCATATCGAGTTGTTTGAAGAAGAGGGCCCACTCTATGATTTTGAAACCAGTAAAGAGGTAAGGTCGCAACTAATTCAAATTCATGCAGATGCCTTGATTCACGGTAAGGCACAAGCGATGGAAAGTATGAAAATAACGGGTATGGAAATAGGAAAGCGCGTCGTGGACATGGGAATCCCTTTAAATAAAAATATTGAGGAAGCTCAGCTGGTGCGTAACCTTTTCTGGAGTTTCATTGAAGAAGAAGTAAGCAACCGCTACTACTCCATTGAAATTTTGCTAAAGGCAAGCTTGATAATTGATGCAATACTGGATCAATTCATACACTGTGTGAGCATAAGTTATGTGAATCATTATAAAGAAATGGCAAAAGTGGCAAACGATTCTTTGCAGAAAATAAAAGAAAACCAGGAAGTCATGGAAGAATTGGCCACTCCGATTGTTCAGACCGTTTTAAAGGATGTGCTGCTCTTACCATTGATCGGGCGCATTGATGATTGGAGAATGGAGTCGATGCAATCGACGGTACTGCAAAAATGTACAGATCTGCATGCGGAAGTATTGATTATGGATTTCTCCGGCATTACCTTTACGAAGGAAAGCAATATGCTCACACTGCTGGATCAATTAGTGGGGGCACTGGCGTTGATGGGAACGGAAACGATGTTTGTCGGTTTTGCCCCTGATGTGGTGAAAGAGATTGTCAAACTTGATTTGTCTAATCAGGTAAAAGCTTTTCTATCGTTCAGGCAGGCACTGGAATATCTGCTTAAACAAAGAGGGCTGGCCCTTCAGCCAGTATGATGGAGGTATCCTCTTCAGGGTATCTTTTTTTGTATGTCATGATGTTTCCTAAATGCAAGAAGTTTGGTGAATGGTGGCAACCATACCAGCAGCTTTCTTCATTTTTCGTCAAATGGATATATCTCCATGATATAGTGAAATGGCGTGAATACGGACATGTTGCTTTATTCATCTAGATAATGAATGGGAAAAACGTGAATACGGAAAAGCATACAAAAAAAAGAGATAGGACATGTAAAGCCCGAAAGGAAGGTGGATGAAGAGTGTTTTTCAAGAAAAATGAAGAACTTGATCCGAATGAAAAATGGTATTGTGTGGGGATCATGACGGATAATGGGTTGGAGGATGAAGAATATGATGTTTTGTCGAAACGCATCCTTGAATCAGTCCAAAATGTGTCGGTCATTTCTGACTTAATAAGGGTGGAGTGGGATCGGGAAAAATTGCGAACCTTGAACGAGCGTTTTAATGCTGATGCATTTTCTGACCCATGTTATATCATTAATAAATTCATACCAGAGGATATAAAAAGGGAAAGAAAACTTCTGGAGAAAAATCATAAATGGAAGAGGCTCTTTGGTTTCCTATCCCCGGTTGAATACATGGAAGCTGAGGCGAAGGCAGCCCATGACTTCGATAAGGCCCTTTTTTATACGGATGATCCAGATAAGGTGATTGAATACATAATTGCTAATAGCTAACATCCCCTGAACATCGATACATTGTATCGGTGTTTTTGTATTTGACAATGTTTATCGAATTTCGCGGAAACAATTCGTCCTTGCGCGGAATAATCCGACCTTTAGCGGAATAATCCGACCTTGAGCGGGAACAACCGTCCTTGCACCTTTCTCCCTTCCGGAAATAAACAGAGGGAATGTTAGGAAGTTGGTAGGAAAGGCGGGTGGGGACGCGGAATATCTTAAGTAGATAATAAGAGAGTTTTAAGGGGGGAGTGAGATGAATTGATGGAAGTTGCCGTACCTCAGCAAAAACCAAAACGGAAGTGGAAAAAGCGGGTGCTATGGAGTCTTGCAATCCTGATTCTACTTTTGCTGTCTGTCTTGATTGCAGCAAATGTATTTCTTTCAAGGTCCTTGCCGGAAACAAAGGGGGAAATTTCGCTTCCAGGCCTTTTGAAACAAGTAACAGTTATGAGGGATTCCAGCGGGGTCCCGCATATCAACGCAGCGAATGAACATGATTTATATTTAGCCCAAGGGTATATCCAAGCACAGGACCGTTTATTTCAAATGGATTTAAGCAGGCGTCAGGCGTCAGGAAGATTGAGTGAAGTGATTGGTGAGAAAACCGTCAAAAATGATAAATATTTCCGCACACTTGGGCTAAGGCGGGCAGCTGAAGCGTCTTATGCAGCATATACAAGCGACGGTAAAGAAGCCTTGGATGTGTTTGCAGAAGGGGTAAATTTATATATCGATGAATTGAAGGAGAATGGGAAATGGCCGACCGAGTTCACTTTACTTGGATACGAACCAGAACCGTGGACACCCGTCGATTCGCTCACCATCGGTAAGTATATGGCCTTTGATTTAGGCGGGAACTGGGAAGATCAGGCGTTTAGACAGTATTTGTTGCAAACCTTCCCAAAGGAAAAAGCGTATGATCTATTCCCGGATTATCCAGAGGGCGCACCATATATCATCAGCAAGGAAGAACTGGATATTGAAAAAAGCTTCGCCGGGGCCGTTGTTCCTAATGAATTCAACGGCAGCAACAACTGGGTCGTATCTGGCAAGAAAACGGATTCCGGGCAGCCGTTATTGGCGGATGATCCCCATCTGGGGTTAGCTACACCGTCCGTTTGGTACCAAATGCATTTGGAGGCCCCGACAGTCAATGTGAGCGGTGTTATTTTTGCCGGGATTCCGGGTATCATTCTCGGTCATAACGATAAGGTCGCTTGGGGTGTGACGAATACAGGACCGGATGTCCAGGATCTGTATATTGAGAAGAGACACCCGGAAAACGAGAAAGAATTCGCCTTCAAAGATAAATGGGACAAGGCTCACATCTTAAACGAACCGATCAAGGTTAAGGATGGTAAGACACTTGACTATAAAGTGACGGTTACCCGTCATGGACCGGTTGTCTCCGACTTTGCCGGGAAAAGCGGAAAAGACACAGTCCTTGCATTAAGGTGGACGGCACTTGATCCATCCGCAGAGCTTGAAGCGGTACTTAATATGAATAAAGCGGAAAACTGGAAAGACTTCGAAAAGGCCCTTTTGAAATTCGAAACGCCGGCACAGAATTTCGTCTTTGCCTCAGTCGATGGGACCATTGCCTTTAAGGCGAATGGGAAAATCCCTATCCGTAAAAAAGGCGATAGTATGCTGCCTGTACCTGGCTGGACGGATGAATATGAGTGGAAAGGCTACATTCCATTTGATGAACTTCCAAAAACGGTCAATCCGGAAGAGGGATTCATTTCGACAGCGAATAATAAAGTCATCTCAGATGATTATCCTTACCATATCAGCAATAACTGGGCACAGCCGTACCGTCAGATGAGGATACAGGAGTTTTTAAAAGCGAATAAAAAGCTTACTGCAGAAGATATGCAAAGCTTGCAGATGGATCAGATGAATCTGCAGGCTAAGGAGTTCGTCCCTCAATTTATAGAGGTACTGAAAGGTCCATCGGGAATACAGGAAGACAAGGCACTAAGGATTCTGGAGAAATGGAATCATATTGATTCCGTTGATGAAGCAGCACCGATGATTTTTAATGTATGGATGAAAAAAATAGGGGAAGTTTTGCTTACAGAAGAAATACCGGAAGAAACGCTCAACCTCTTTAATGGAAGGCGTTCGGCCGTTGATGAACTACTAAGGCGGGCATTGGGCGGTAAGCCGGGTCCTTGGATTGAAGAGGCAGGCGGACTGGAGCAGGTACTCGCCAAGTCGTTACAGGAGACGTTAATGGAACTGGAAGAATCACAAGGTGACGATATAGCTGATTGGGAATGGGGAGACTATCATCAGGTAAGGTTCAACCATCCGTTACGAAGTGTCGCCCCGTTAAATTATTTATTTAACAGCGGCGGCGGATTGCCGGTCGGCGGTAGCAGTGTAACCGTTCAGGCAGCGGCATTTTTAGATAACGGAACCGTTAATCATGGTGGCTCCTGGAGATTTGTCATTGACCTATCCGACATGAATAAGGGATATCACCTCGTTGGGCCTGGGCAATCAGGTAACGTAAAAAGCGAGTGGTACCACGATCAGCTTGATGATTGGGCAGAAGGTACTTATCACAAAACGGTATTGGATGATCCAAAAGGTGATAAGCTGACATTGAATCCATTATACTGATATTCAGCAAAAAAAGTACCAAGTCCAGCATGCATGCTGGACTTGGTACTTTTTCATTGTTTTTGCTTAGTCAGGAATTCTGCAAGGAACTCCTCAAAATTAGGGGCCTCGATTGAAACGATTTTTTCATATGACTCAATGATCTTGAGTTTAATCTCTTGTTCCAGATCATTCCGGTCTTGATAGTTGGTGTTTTTTAACGATTTTTTTATTTTAGGATTCAAAGAGTCGATTAGATTCATCAATTCTTCTTTTGATAGTTTTTTATCCACAATGGCTTTTCTCCTTTCTATTATATACCTCATCCATATAGTGCTTTCGAAGTTTTTTGAGAGCCTGTTTACGAATGCTTGAGATATTCTGGGGAGATTCATGAAAATAGGCAGCTATTTCCTTGTTGGATAGGCCATAGGAAAAGATCATGGTCAGTACTAGACTTTGTTTGGCTGTTAACTTCTTCAGGGCTTTTATCATCTCTTCATCACTTATGTGTGAAGAGAGCTCATTCGTTTCCCCCATCTTTTCAAGTTGAACGTCCAAAGTGCCGATTCGATCGATCATTCCGAAAGTATCCTTTGGTGTCGCATCAAGTACCATTCGATAGCGTTCCCGCTGCTTCCGTGCCCTTTTATCAAAATCAACGGAGAAAAAGTAAATCAAGGAGCACATGTATTTGTATACTTTAGCCCGGTAATAGAAAAGTTTGAAGGTCTCGTTGAGATGACAAATGTTATGTGAAGAAGGGGAATCAAGAGTTTCGGTAAAAATCTTTAAATGCTCTGGGTTCTGTAAAAATACTTGAATGATCGGTTGTTCAAAGAAAGATGAGTACTGTTGTTGCAGAAACTCCAATGAATGAGAAAAAAAATGAGAAGTTAACTGGTTCATTGCTATCCCTCCTTTATTTAATAAAGTGATAGACAAGGGGAATAAATCAATTATATAGGAACATTTGTTCCTTTATCCATAAACCAATAGTGCTAGATTGATTTTTTTAAACAAGTTTCACTTTAGATATCAGATACATGAAAAGGGGTGAAGAGGATGATGATTGAGGATGCTACTGTGTGGGTGTCATTAGTTAGCGAATTTGGCTATCCATTCGTCGTTTCTATGTTTTTGCTCTTCCGCTTCGGTAAACAATTAAAAGAACTGACAACGGACGTAGAGAACTTAAAAAAGTCCGCTCATAAAACGAAACGATAACCTCAGGACGTAATGTGCTAGGTAGTAAAAACCGAATTTCGGATTCTATTCTAAAAAGGGTCCGGAATTCGGGTATAAAGAAATAGGTACTATTTCACCAATGAATCCCTCCTTTAAAGTCAAATAAAAAAATCGCAGACCATTATTTGGAATATAGCACAAAATGGGTAAAAAATAATCGTCAATTGGAATCATTTTACTACAATAATTCATCCGTCAATGGAATTAGATAGGAAATCCTCCCCTCATACGATCTTAGTTTTATGGATTAAAGTGAAAATACTTTTAAAAAAACAACATTTGTAGAAAACTTATGGAAAGTATGCGGCATCCATGTAAAAGGATGCTGCTTTTATTTTTTTTTGGTAATAAACTGATAGTATGGAAAAGGGGTGGGAATTTTGAATGAGAAACAGCTAGAAGATATTCGGATTCTACAGCAGGAATGTGAGCGGGAAGATTTTACATTAAAGCTGAACTGGGAGACACTTCGCAGTCGAAATGGTGTGAATAAGAATGATTTTCTTCACTATGATGGATTAAAACTTGTTGGTTTTCTTGGTCTTTACGATTTTGGAAATAAAGTGGAGATGTGTGGGATGGTACATCCTGAATTTCGGAGGCAAGGAATTTTTACAAAGCTGTTGGACGACGCTATAAGGAGTGCCATGGAGCGCAACTTTAAGTCGATCATCTTGAACTCGCCTGCTCAATCACATTCAGGGACAGGGTTTTTGAAACAGCTGCCATGTAAGTTCGCTTTTTCTGAGTTTCAAATGAAATGGTCTGGAACGGAGCTTGATGATTATGAGGATGCAGTCGTTCGCCCTTCACGGAGAGAGGATGAGGAAACGGAAATTCAGCTGGATATTCAATGTTTCCAATTTACGGAAAAAGAGGCGAGGGATTATTATCAGCGCATCCTGCACGAGGATACCCTGAAAACCATGATGATTGAAAAGGATGGCTGTCCTGTCGGTAAAATTCGTGTTGATCAGTCAGGTAGGGAAGCATGGATTTATGGATTTTCCATTTTACCGGAATACCAGGGAAAAGGACTTGGCAGAAAGGTATTGAA
Organism: Peribacillus sp. P4_B1; assembly: GCF_056402395.1. Taxonomy (NCBI): domain Bacteria; kingdom Bacillati; phylum Bacillota; class Bacilli; order Caryophanales; family Bacillaceae; genus Peribacillus; species Peribacillus sp. P4_B1. Next base: position 68,015 of record NZ_JBFUHM010000019.1, on the reverse strand, counting down.
AAAGGTGGTAGCTGAACAATGCCAGCTTGGATATGATATTTTTCTCGAAGTCGAGGCGACTAATGAGCATGCTTTAAGACTCTATGAATCTTGTGGATTCAAAACGATTCAAAGACAGGATTATTATCAATATAAAGGGCTGCAGCGCTAAAAGGGATATTAACGAAAAAGAGTTTTTTGGGGGTAGGAATGCTGACATTATTCACTTATAACTGGCAGGTCAGAAATGAGTGGTTCAAATGGTGCCGGTCCGTATCGTGTGAGGAACTTAAACGGCAGCGCACGGGCGGGATGGGCAATATTTTGAGGACACTCGCTCATATTATCGATGTTGAATGCAGCTGGATCCGGGCCATTCAGGGGAAGCCGGATGTCGGGATTGATCTAGACGCCTATAATACAATCCAGAAAGTAGAAGATTTATCTAAGCATTATCATTCTGAGGTCATGGACTATTTGAACTCGGATTCGTTTAATGGGGAAAGTGAATTGATTCAGCCACCTTGGATGGAGGGGACTTAAGAAAAAGGCAGGATATTGGGCCATCTGATAGCCCACGAAATACATCATATTGGCCAGTTGTCCATCTGGTCGAGGGAGATGGGGATTAAACCTGTATCAGCCAGTTTAATAGATAGGGCTTTATAGATTTCTATATTTTTAAAACTGGTAATGCGCTTTACCAGTTTTTTTGTTTTCAAAAAGGGGATTACGGTGAAGTAGAGAGCGTCTGAGAAAGAGGGAGGACATTGAGATCCCATACGATGGAAGCAGGCTTGCTCATGTATGGCCGAGTCGCAAAAAGCAACTTTCTTCCCAAGGATTCCATGGGATTCTGTAATGATTTTAAATATATAAAGGAAAAATGATTCATGTCAGTGAATGAAAATGGTTAAATAGGACCGATTATTAAAAATTCTTAATATTAAGGTAAAACTTAACATGCTTTCGACAAAATCATGTTATATTATTCTAGCATTTTACAAAAATAGAAGGGTTGTGAAGTATGTCGTACAAGATGCATGTTAAAAGGATGCTCGCCCCGATACTTGCTGTAAGTTTGATTACTGCCCCATTTACCGTACCAGTCGGGACATCTGCCAAAGAGGCAAATAAGAAACCGGTCGCTACTAAACCATTTATCATTTCAGCTCCTGCTGTTAATTACGCAAATGGCACTAAAGCGACTGTGAAGGTCACGCCGAAAAAAGGGAATAAAGGAAATGAAACCGTTGTCTTCCAGTTAATGAATGGGACGAAGGTCATTTCACAGTCAGCCATTGAGGCGGATATTAAATCGGCCCAAAAGTTCTCTGCCTACTTCAATTCGTACAAATCGGGTTACTGGGTCAAAGTATCGGTTGTCGCCAAGTATAACGGTAATACGAGTAACTTCGGCAACAGCCTGGCAACCTCCGTTTCAGATGCGCCATTTGAACTTAGGATCATGGAAACGACAGATATACACACTAATCTAGTAAGCTATGATTATTATAAGGATGCCGTATCAGACTCCGTCGGCTTTTCTCGCACGGCATCTTTAATCAAACAGGCACGAAAAGAAGTGAAAAATAGTGTTTTAGTGGATAACGGCGACCTTATTCAAGGGACCCCCCTAGGTACGTACAAAGCGAATATAGCGCCACTGAAAAAAGGTGAAGTCCACCCCGTCTATAAAGCGATGAACTTGCTTGACTATGATGTGGCTACATTCGGCAATCATGAATTCAATTATGGTCTATCTTATTTGGACGAGGCCATCAACGATGCGAATTTCCCTTATGTCAATGCCAATGTTTATAAAAAGGATAAAGACAATAATCCAAAGAATGATAAAAACAAATATACTCCATATAAAATCGTCACGAAGAAAATAATGGATATAAATGGAAATGAAAAATCAGTGAAAATTGGCTACATTGGATTCGCCCCTCCGCAAATCATGGATTGGGATAAAGCGAATCTTGATGGTAAGGTCATTGCAAAAGAAATCGTCACGACTGCAAATAAATATGTACCTGAAATGAAGAAAAAGGGTGCAGATGTCATCGTGGCGCTCACACATTCCGGGTTTAATGGCGACACCAAGAATACCGAGGATGTCATCTATTCATTAAGCAAGGTATCCGGCATAGATGCCATCACGTTCTCCCATACGCATAAAGTCTTTCCTGCACAAGATGAGGCGTCTTTAGACAGTCTATTTAAAGATAGCCAAGGAAAAATCCTTAAAGGCGTGGATAATAAAAAGGGAACCATTAATGGTGTACCAGCCGTTCAAGCAGGATATGGCGGCAGTAATCTGGGGATCATTGATCTTGATATCCAGAATATCAAGGGAAAATGGAAAGTCGTTCATTCTGATTCGTCAACACGGGCAATCAATGATAAAGAAACAGGAAAAAAAGCAGTTGAAGATGCATCTGTCGTCAAAGCTGTTAAAAAGGATCATGAAGGAACGATCAAGTATGTTAACACGCCGATAGGAACGACTACAGCTCCAATTCATAGTTATTTCGCCCTTGTGCAAGATGATCCTTCCGTACAGGTCGTGACAAGCGCACAGAAATGGTATGTAGAAAAATACATCCAAAGCAACCGCCCAGAATACAAAGACCTGCCCATTCTCTCTGTAGGAGCTCCTTTCAAAGCGGGTCGCAATGGAGTCGAAGAATTCACCGAAATCAAAGAAGGCGGACTGACCATTCGCAGCGCCGGCGATTTATATTTATACGATAATACCTTGAAGGCAATCAAGATCAAAGGATCCGTTGTTAAAGAATGGCTTGAGATGTCTGCCGGGAAATATAATAAAATTGATCCTGCCAAGTCTGAGGAACAGGAATTGCTTAATGGAAAGTTTGCCGTCTATAATTTTGATGTGATTGACGGCGTTACGTATCAAATCGATGTCACTAAGGCTCCGCGCTATGATGAGAAAGGGATAAAAGTGTCGGATTCAAGCAGGATTGCAAATTTGAAATATAATGGCAAGCCAGTGGACCCGAATCAAGACTTCATCGTCGTGACGAATAATTACCGTGCTTCGGGCGGAGGAAACTTCCCGGGAATCAAGGGCAGCGAATACGTAGTTGACTCTGCGGATGAAAATCGCCAGATCTTGATGGATTACATTACACAAGAGAGTGAGATCAATCCAACCGCTGATAATAACTGGTCGATTGCCCCGATTTCAGGCAAGGTGAACGTGACTTTCACCTCATCACCAAAGGGTGCGGAATATTTAAATGAAGAAAGCCCGATTTCCTATACAGGCAAAACTGATGATAAAGGATTTGGCATTTACAAATTTAATTTGGGGAAAGAGAACGTTAAAGTGCAATTGCTCGGGATCAATGATCTTCACGGCCAGCTGGATACCACTTCTGATTTTGGCGGTATCAAACAAGGGCGTGCTGATTATTTAGCTGCGCACTTGAAGCAGCGTAAAGCTGAAAACCCTGAAAATACACTTTTACTTTCGGCAGGGGATGCTGTTGGGGCAAGTGCTCCCGTTTCTTCATTGATCCAGGACAAACCGACGCTTCAGTTTTTGAATAATATGAAGTTCGATGTCGGAACTGTCGGGAACCATGAATTCGACAAAGGGGTAGAAACCCTGATGGCTCAAATCAATGGCGGAAAGTCGCCTACATCCGATGTGGTATTCGATAAATTGAACTTTCCATATGTTGTAGCCAATGTCGTATATAAAGACACGAAAAAACCGATTCTGGACCCTTACGTCATAAAAAAGGTCGGCGGGGTTGATATGGGGTTCATAGGTGTAGTCACGAATGCCACACCTCAAAAAGTAAGTCCGGATGGCATTAAGAATGTGGAATTCATTGAACAGGCACCTGCCGTAAATAAGGCGGTTAAAGAGTTGAAAGATAAAGGCGTCAAATCGATTGTGGTCATCTCACATGACCCAGGCACGGAAAAGGAAGGGGTCATCACAGGCGAAGTGGCTGATCTTGCTAATGCCGTGGATGATGAAGTAGATGTGATCTTAGCCGGAGATAATCATGCAAAGGTCAACAACTATGTGGATGATAAATTGATTGTACAAGCTTACTCTTATGGAACGGCTTTTGAAGATGTGGATTTGGAAATCGATCCAAACACTAAGGATATTGTCAAAAAGTCAGCTGAAATTGTTACGGTTACACAAGAGGGCATCACACCGGATGCCGGGACGACGAAATTCATTAACGACTATTTAGACATGTTCCCCGAGTTGAAGGCCCCGCTTGGGACAACGGATGAGAAAATTTTAAGAACCAATGCCTATACACAGGAAACTGGACTTGGGAATTTAATCGCCGATTCGATGAAAGCAGATTTGAATTCCGATTTTGCTTTCATGAATCCAGGTGGAATTCGTGCTGATATTCCAAAGGGAGAAGTCACCTTTTCCGATTTAGCGAAAATCCAGCCTTTCGGAAACGTATTGGTTAAGCTGGAACTGACTGGAGCCGAAGTGAAAACGCTGCTTCAACAGCAATGGATCGTTGAAGGAGCTCCGAAGACTTTGCAAATATCTGGACTGAGCTATACAGCCGATTTCAGTAAACCTGTCACTGAGCGTGTCACTTTATTGAAGAAAGCGGATGGGACACCAATCAAGGATGCCGCAACGTACACAGTGGCCGTCAATGATTTCATGGCAAGCGGCGGTGATAACTATACCGTCCTGAAAGGAAAAGAGCGTGTGTTTGGACATGCTGATCTAGAAGCTTTCGTTAACTACGTGAAAGAAACCTTCAAAGGCGGAAAAATCACGGCAGAAATTGAAGGCAGGATTACCAATATCAATAATTAATTAGGATTTACCGGTGAGTTAAGAGAGTTTACTCGTGAAACTATAAAAAAGAGCGTTCCATAATACAAAGGGACGCTCTTTTTTCTATTCATGACATAGACGTAGCTATATAAACACCTTTGTGTAGAAAAGTATTAAAAATTGGAAAATAGGCATGATAATAGCGAAGACATTGAACAATTCATTCGTTAAAACGATAAACTTGGACTGTTAAAAAAATGAACAATGCATGCAGCCGGATAGTGAAAAAAGAGAGCAAACCCTGTATTCGGAAACAGAATTTACTTCAAATAGTGAACATTTAGTGGGAAATCATAAAAATAAAAGGCTGTTTTCACATACTTTGTTGCTATTTACCAGGTAGTGAGTTGTGGTTGATTTCCCCTCCAGATGCTCGCTTTCCTTGGTGCGGGCGGTGAGCCTCCTCGGCGTAAACGCCTGTGGGGTCTCACCTGTCCCGCTGCTCCCGCAGGAGTCTCGCACTTCCGCTCCAATCAATCTTAAATAGTTTCGTTTTAAAAACAACAATCTTTACGAAAAGAGCCCAATAAAAAGAATCTTAGCACGTCCGTGAATCTTCATGGCTGATAGTCCAGATTATTGTACATATAACCTCCATAAACATGACCATCATGAATTAGCAAATACATAGCAGAGAATAAATATAAAATTACAAGTGCTTTTAAGAACCAAATCTTTTCTCAATAATTTATCTAATAACTCTACCTTCTAAAGAAGAAAAAAAACTGAGAGGGGGATAAAATGTATGAGTTTATTTAAGAAAAAAAGAAAAAACAGCATTAACCTCTCCTCATCCAAAGACGATCAAAATAAGGAAACAAACAAAGACTTGTTAAAAACAAGCCTTCAAGGAAACATTCAACATGTTAAGCAACAGCTTGGAAATAGCGGCGATATCGTGATTAGAGAAATACAAATTGGCAAAGGGCGAATCGTTAAAGCATGTATTTTTTATACGGATGGATTGGTGGACACTAATGCCATTCAGAATTTTATCATGGAATCACTCATGTTAGATATCCATCCTGATCAGGAGCAAATGATATCGTCACAACAGAACGTTTTACAAGTATTGAAAGATCGCATCCTTTCGGTTGGAGACATACAGGATGTTACGGAATTCAATTCTTTATTTACTTCCCTGTTATCAGGGGATGTTATTCTCTTATTGGATGGATATGCACAAGGGTTTACAATCGGTATGCGTGGTGGAAAAGACCGTGGTGTAACGGAATCCACCACGGAAAGCGTCGTTCGTGGGCCAAAGGAAGGTTTTACTGAGAACTTGCGGACCAATACGGCGTTAATCCGCAGAAAAATAAAAACCCCCCGACTTTGGTTGGAATCGAAAAAAATTGGAGAATTGACCAAAACCGAAGTAGCGATCATGTATATCGATGGAATTGTGAATGACAAAGTCGTCGAAGAAGTGCATAAGCGTCTGAATCGAATCGATATCGATGGAATCCTGGAAAGTGGGTATATTGAGGAATTGATTCAAGATGAAACGTTCAGTCCCTTTCCGACTATATATTATTCGGAACGCCCTGATGTGATTGCCGCCGAGCTTTTGGAAGGGAAAGTTGCCATACTAGTGGACGGAACGCCGATTGTTCTAGTCGTTCCTGCACTATTCATCTCCTTTATTCAGGCTGCGGAAGATTATTATCAGCGTGCAGATATTAGCACCCTGATTCGTTTTCTTCGTTTTTTTACTATTTTTATTGCTCTACTAGGACCATCCCTATATATCGCTATCACCACGTACCACCAGGAAATGTTACCAACCCGACTGCTGATCGGTCTAGCCTCTCAACGAGAAGGCGTTCCCTTTCCTGCATTCATTGAAGCCCTTATGATGGAAGGGGCGTTTGAAATTTTGCGGGAAGCTGGTTTGCGAATGCCAAAAGCTATAGGACAAGCTATTTCAATTGTAGGGACACTGGTGATTGGAACAGCGGCAGTAGATGCTGGAATCGTATCGGCTGCCATGGTAATTGTTGTTGCAATCACGGCTATTTCAAGCTTTGTGCTTCCTGCTTTTACCATGTCCATGTCGATTCGAATGCTCCGTTTCCCGATGATGGCGCTTGCCGCTTCTTTTGGCATATTCGGGTTAATCGTTGGGTTCATCGCAATTGTTCTTCACATGTGCAGCTTGCGTTCCTTTGGGGTTCCCTATATGAGTCCTTTTGCTCCTTTTATCAGTGAAGACATTAAGGATACGTTTATTCGGGTACCTAGAGGGGGGATGTTTTCTCGCCCCCGTTTAATCAACCAGAAAAACAATAAACGCGAACAAGTTTCGACAGCACCGAAACCGCCGCGGAATAACATATAAGATTGAAACCAAAGTTATGTAAAGGGCCATCAAAATACACAAAATGCTTCTATTCAGATTGGATGAAGTCAAAAGCTACCAAGTGGTATTAGTTGGATTGGAAATAAACAATGTTTATGTAAGGTAGAGACAAAGATTTGACCGTACGGTATCCCATTCTGTTATAAAGCAATTAGGGAAAGGAGTAATCAATAGTGGTGGGTGTTGCAGGAATCCTTGTCATCGTCGCTGGGATTATCGCGATTGATGTTCCTTATCTTTTGAGGAAAAAATTAAAAAAGGAACTATGGATTTTTTCCATTATTCTACTATTCGGAACCGCATTAAGCGTTGCCCAAGCACTGAATATCAAGGTTCCCAATCCACTAGGTTGGGTTACAGCTATTTATAAACCGCTTTCTGACATGATTTTTTAGAAAGTATTGAAGTGAAAAAAGAACAAAAGATGTTTAGAATGGAAAAATAAGCAAGTGTGTCCGCTTCATATCGAGTATTTAGACGAATCTGATTAGAAAGAGAAAGATTTTGAAAGTGGACCTTTCATGGATGATTCAGGCTACTTTACAGAAACACTTGAAGAAGCGCATTCATGTCTACATTATGATCCACAAGTCGATCATAATGTAGACATGAATTAAAAATTGGTCAATTTAATAACGAATGGCTAAAAGAAATGAATCAGTGTGATTCGGAGTAATGAGGCCTTCAAAACGGGAGCTGGAGACAGTTCCTTTTCTTTTCCGCTAGATGATGGGAAAATCCTTGGTTTATTCCTTTGTGTGGTATACCAATTAGGGGCCATGTGCAAATAGATTCCTAAAGGCTTTCATGAAACACAACATAACCCCATTTCTTGATAAAGCAAACCAATTACTTGATCTTTTCTAAAAAGGAATTACCAACAGTACCTACGTGCCGTATTTCTCCTTCTACATTTATATTTACAGGCAAGTTCTCAAAATTTTTATCCCAATCTTTTTTTAGTTTTTTCCAGGCTTTAGGATCAGCTCGATGAATCGCCTCACCAAATCCAAAAATGTCCACTTTTTCATTTTTCTGTACCTCTATTATTGACTTTTTGAACGCTTCCTCCGCTCCTTTTTCATAAATTTCCTCCAATTTTTCAATCGTTTCTGGTTTTGTCAAATCAATATGACATTCTACTTCACCTAAATTGCCTTCCACATGAATATTTAGATCAATCTCAGGTTTTCCATTCTTTATCTTACCTTTCATTTCCGTGTTTGACCTTTTCACTTCATACACAGCTTTTCCACCTTTAGGACACGGTAAATTCACAACAGTACTTTTCTCCTTGTTTGTAATGACGTTATACGTTTTGCTTTGCATTTCATTTAACCAGCCAACTAATTTATCATATTTAAATACCGCTAATTTTTGAAAATGCAAACGAGCGGGGGGATCAATCATTTCTATATTCTGTTTGCTTAAAGAAGTTTTTTTGTCTCCTTTTATATCTGCTTGAATTCCTGTTAACACCGGTTGTTTTCCATCACTTACAATATCGGCGACCAGATCGTCTAACTCAACGAAACTTGTCGCTGACCATGCAGTAGCTGAGACATCCAGGGCATCAAATATCTGATTTGCAGGGATTTTTTCTAAAGAAGTGGGCACCTTCAGGATCTCTTCTGCTCTCATTCCCTTAGCTACGACGATATAAAAATCGGATCGCAGTTCCCAGTCCCTTGTGAGAAGATCTAACGGTTTACCAATTCCTTTTTTCGCTAATGACTCACCAATCACGAGGATTCGAAGATGTGAGGGATATATTTTTCTTGGGGATTCCTTGGTCATTTTGCGGAAAGCCTCAAAGACAGTTTTCCCTTTCGCCTGATAGATGACTGTCGGTGATATACCGGAACTTCCACCGCTTTTTCCCGTACCTAATTCTCCTGGATTTACCACTTGGGCGGTTAAGAGAAATTGACCATCCTTTGTACTATCCAGCCCTAATGCCAGCGCAATAGCTAGTTCATTCAATTCACGACGGTTCCAGCAACCTGTAGTGAATAACAGGAATACGATTAGCAGGATAAACAGGGTATAGCTCCGTTTCATAGACGAGACTCCTTTCGCTCTATTCATTTATAGGGGTTTCAGCCGAGAAGAATATAGTTATGTGGTATATTTATACTCTAAAAATCTGAAGTAAAGGAACGTTTTTTATTTTTGATGTATTTTTTTTCGGAATGCATTGACTGTTAATAAGAGAATAGGAAAAACAAGTCCGTACGTTGAAACATATAGGGGCCAAATTTCTTTATCAAATTTGATTGAATGGGCCACATTGGGATGTATAAGTACTGAAAGCGAAACCAAGACCATCCCTAAAGGTAGCGTAAGCGGCCGGTAATTCTTCATATTAAATGTATGTGCAAGACCTATAACCGAAGCGTAAAAGTAAAAACTCATTTTATAGTAAATCGAGATAATCCACATGATAGCCATTATTGCTTCAATCCTTTGAAAAAAATCGCCAACGTTTATTTTTCTGGCCAAAATATAACTTGGATACGTGTTTCGGGCACTAGCATCTGCACCTAAAACTATAATAGTTAAAGTGATTATGATGAGTAAACAGATTCCGGCGATTAGTACTCCGATAAAAAAGGTTTTTTCTGCTGCTTTTTGTTGATTCACTGAAACAGGAAAAATCATTAATAAAACAATCAATGGCAAAGAAAAAAAACCTGTAAAAAGAAAAACAGCATGAATCATCGGTTTTATTCCTGCTTCAAATACCGGTTGTATATTTTCAACCTTATATTGAACAGGAGGTAATAATATTGAAACCACTAGAATTATGAATAAAAAAACAAAGATAGGAAATAACAATTCTGCAGAACGAGCCAATGTTTCAAGACCAAGTCGAATTCCCATTATTAAGATGCATGCGAAAAGAATAATGATCGCTTCAATTGGTGTATCAGGCATAATCTGTGTAGTTAAGAAGTTCCCAACATAAAGCAATAGTTCTGACGTTGAGTAAAGTGAAAATAAAACAAACGAAAGAGAGACTGCCTTACCTAAACATTTGCCAAAAAGTGTTTCATTGATTTCCACCAGTGTCATAGTAGGGAACATCCTGCCTACGGCGATATATAAAGCCACCAGCAATAAACCTATGCCTATACCGAATACAGCTGCAATCCAAGCATCTTGTTTTACCTCTTGAGCCATGATTCCAGGAATCACCAAGATGGTCGTACCTACAGAAAATAGAATGACTATTATTGCAAATTGTCGAGCGCTAATTTTGAAATTTTCCACTATATCCCGGCTTCCCATCGCTGATTATAATTCTTATTGTTGCCTTTGTATTGTTAGAATAAACTCGTGCCTTTTAGAAAGTGTTGATACATCTAGGCTTTCAAAATTCTTTAGAATTTCTTGTGGGTCAATACATCTTCATTTGAGCCTCAGACAACCGGAACTAATCCACTTTTAGCTAATTCTCTATAGTCGATATACCATCCATCTTTATACATAATTTGGATGTTTTGGAATGCCACCTTTTATCCGGAAGTGTAACTTTCTTCCAAAATATTCGTCGGTAATGTTAAGACAAGGAGGAATACCGATGAATCGAAAAAAAGTGATACTAATTTTCGGCTTGTTTCTTTTCCTGGGGGCATGTAGTAGTAATGATAAAGAAGAATCCTTACCGAAGTCACAGGAAGAAAAAGCGGAAAGTAAAATGGACTCCTCTTTATCAGGGGAACAGGCTTCTGATAAGAAGGCGGAAAAAGAGGCGGCAACAAATGATAGGATGGTCATCCACCAAGCACAGCTTCAGTTGAAAGTAAAAAATCTAGAAAAAACACAAATGAAGATTGAAAGAAAGGCGAACGAATACGGCGGCTATATTGTAGAGTCCAATGTATACAGGGAAGATGAAGAGAGGGTAGAAGGTACGATCACAGTCAGGATTCCGGAAGCTCGTTTTCAGGACTTTCTTGTCGTTACCGAGGGGCAGGCTTCAGAAGTGGTCGGAAGGAACGTGACAGGCCAGGATGTAACGGAGCAATATGTAGATTTAAAAGCAAGACTGAAGTCAAAGCGGGCTGTGGAAGAGAGGTTACTTGCATTCATGCAGGACGCTAAGAAGACGGAAGATTTGCTGAAAATATCATCCGATCTTGCCGCGGTTCAAGAAGAAATCGAGCAGCTGACCGGCCAAATGAAGTATCTTGAAAACCAGACCTCATATTCGACGGTTACAATCACATTATCACAGGAACGGATCGTGGTACCGGGTATTGATAATGCAAAACTGGATACATGGGAGAGAACGAAGAAACAACTTGCAACAAGTGCGAATCTATTACTTAAAGCGGGCTCAGGGATCATTGTTTTTATAATAGGAAACTTGCCGATCCTCATTGTTTTAGGCGGAGCTGGTGCGGTGGTACATTGGGCGATGAAAAGAAGGGGTAAAAGGTAAAAGGCAGAAAAAAAGAGGGTGCCCAAATTCGTTTTGGGCACCCTCTTGCATTTATCCTTTTCGTTTATTCAATCCGGTCACATAATACAGGACTACCAACAGGACGATCCAGATTGGACCAACGATAAGAGCAATTCTTGTATCTGCAGAAAAGCCGAGTATAACCATTACGAATACTAAAAAGGCTAGAGTGAAATAAGAAGTGAATGGGAAAAGTGGCATCTTGTAAGCTAAGCCTTGTTTTTCTCCCGGACTCATTTTCCGTCTAGAGATGATCTGTGTGACAAGTATGGTTCCCCATGTCCAGAGTGCACCAAATGTGGCGACACTTGTAACGTAACTGAAAACTTTCTCGGCTTCCATGTAGTTAAGGTAAACACCGAAAAGTAGAACTACAGCTGAAACGATAATGGCAACGCCAGGAACGCCTGACTTTGTAGTACGTTCGAAACTTTTAGGTGATTCACCTTGCTGGGCTAGGTTGAATAACATTCTTCCTGTACTGAAGATCCCGCTGTTACAAGATGAAAGGGCCGCTGTCAGTACGACAAACTGAATGATTCCTGCTGCGCCTGGTATACCGATTTTATCAAACATCATAACGAATGGGCTGTCTTTTCCATTCATTTGATCCCACGGAGTAATCGATAGAATGACTGTAAGAGCTAAAACGTAAAAAAGTAAAATTCGATAAAAGACGGTATCGATGGCTCTTTTTAAAGATTTTTCTGGATTTTTGACTTCACCTGCGGTTACACCGAGCATTTCAATTCCCAAATAGGCGAACATGACCATTTGGAAAGAGAGGATGACACCGGATATTCCATTAGGGAAAAATCCACCATGTTCAACTAGGTTACCGAATCCAACCGCGATTCCGCCGTTCCCCAGTCCAAAGATAATCATCCCGAAGCCAAGAACGATCATAAGGATGATTGTAACTATTTTAACTAAGGCGAACCAAAACTCCAATTCACCGTAAGCTTTTACAGCAAGAAAGTTAACCGTTGTCATGATGGCAAGTGCGGCTAACGCCCAAGCCCATTGTGGAGTCCCAGGGAACCAAAATTGCATATAGATTCCGACTGCCGTAATTTCAGCCATACAGGTGGCAATCCAAACGAACCAGTAATTCCAACCGGTTATATATCCGGCAAGAGGACCGACAAATTCACTTGCATAGCGACTGAAAGAGCCTGCGACTGGATTTTTGATCGCCATTTCCCCTAGTGCCCGCATGATAAGATAGATCATAAGCCCGCCGATAGCATAAGAAATAATAATGGCTGGGCCAGCTAATTTAATCGCAGAGGCCGATCCGAGAAATAAACCGACTCCAATTGCTGCGCCAAGAGACATTAATGCGATATGTCTTTCTTCCAAACCTCTATGCAGTTGAGATTCTTTGGAGTTTTGCATAAGTTTCCCCTTTTCTTTTGGAGTTAATTTTCTCTATCTAGCATTTTATCACTAGTAGAGCTGAATACATATTATTTATTGATTTTTCACATAATATTACAACTAAATAATATATTTTAATAGAAAGTTTGTAAAGTAAAAAAATGAAAACGCTTACTATAAAAGGTGTTAGCAATATAAAAAAAGTTGTAATTTTTATAATATTAAAATAGATTGCTATTTAAATAAAATATAATTATGTGATTTTTCTAAAAATTTGGACTTTTAAATAAGGAAAAGCTGTCCCATAAAAAGGAACGGCTTTTTCGTTTAATCATGACAGGTGGCTAGGGCCAATTCCGGGTGATCTATGAAAGGGTTGCGATTATCGATTATAGTAATATTTATTATAAATGATTTCATTTCGATTTCTTTTCGTTCAAAAGTATCTGCTGGGTCCTGTTCGTTCCATTCCAGCAGGACCGCCAACTTTCCATGATAGGGATTGGTGCAGCTGCTCACTTGATTATTTAGTTCTAAATCAATTTCACCACTTTCACCGTAATGAACGGCCATATAAAACAGCATTCGAGCAATTTCGCTGTTCATTCAATTCACGAACCTACGCTACGTTAACTCCCTCTACGTTCGAACTGAAAATTTTAATTTTTATCATGATCAAAAAGAAAGCTAGCAATGCAAACACTATTCCGCTCCACATGAGTTGATGTATTCCTAAGTGAGAAATAAACCAACCACCAATAGACACCCCTATAGTAATTCCAAGATTTGAAAATGAGACAAACAAGCTGTTGCCGAATTCAGGTGCTTCGTTCGCTTCAGTTGTCAACCATGTTTGACTGACAATTAGACCACCAGAATGAACTATTCCCCAAATGAAAACCATTAGAATCATTGGAATTAAATAAGAGCCCAAATAATAAGCGAATAAATAAATTACTATGTATAGAAGGGGAAACATTATAACGGTCTTAGTTATGCTTTTTCGCAAGAATCCACCAAATAAAAAATTCCCAAAAATCATGACTAGACCAAACGCCATCAACATTACACTAATCAACGAACCATTCATATGTGTTAATTGTCCAAAATATTCGGCAAAGTAGCTGTATACAGAGAACATTGCTGCAAAGATAAACATAACGGCGGCGATGTTTAACCATAATCCCGGTTTACGTAATATACCAAGCTGCTTGCCATAAGACATTTTTTCCTCATTAGGCATGGAAGGAAGCCACAATAATATTCCTACAAAAGCAATCGCATTTACAACAGCCCCAAATAGAAAAGCAGTTTCTAACGAAAACTTTTCCGCGAAATAAGAAGTTAAAGGTACACCAAATGCAAATCCGAAAGTAATTCCGGCAAAAACCTTTGTAACTGCTTGGTTACTTTTTTCCGGAGGAACAATTTTGGCTGCAGTCACAAGGGCTATCGAAAAAAAGACAGGATGAAAAATGGCGGGCAGTATACGGAAAGCTAGCATGATATCAAATTTCGTTGTACATGCATACATAATATTTGAAATCGTGAACATAAATACTGAGGTTAATAGAATTACTTTACGATTAATTCCAGAAGCGAGTAAGGTCAAGAATGGACCTGAAATGGCAACAATTAAAGCAAATATACTTACAAGTAAACCTGCTTGTGAAGTTGTTATATTAAATTTTTGAGTGATCTGGGGTAGGACTCCCACAATACCCATTTCAGTTGTAATAATGCCGAATACGCCTAGAGCCAACATAATGATAAGCAAAGGGTTAACTGTTTTCATTAATAAAAATCTCCATTCCTATTGTATATTCCTTTATTTATATACAGATTAAAATCATTCATAAAATTAAATATCTGTATATCTAGATATGTAAAAACAAAAAAAGAATGRCCTCCTTTACGTTTATTTTATAGTTCTTTTTGAATGTACTCGGAAAATTCATGTATTGTTTTTTCATTCCGACGATAATAAGTCCACTTTCCGATTCGCTCAGACTCCAACAGACCAGCTTTTTGCATGGTTAACAAATAACTAGAGATGACAGATTGGGCAAGCCCGGATTTAACCTGAATATCTCCCACACATACACCAACTTGAAAATTTAGACCTTGTTGAAAATAAGGCTTTTCATTAAAGTACTTCTCTGGATTTTTTAGCCATAGCAAAATTTGACGACGTGTATCGTTTGATAAAGCTTTATAGATTAATGTAGGTTCCATATAAATCATTATATCTATTTTTATAGATTTGTAAATGCAAATTTACCGATTTACTAATGCGGAATTTGAAGATGCGGAAAAAGTAATACGAAAAGAAGTGAATCTATGTAGTGAATAAGCTCTCATCAAAGGGCGACTTTAGTCGTCCTTTCGATATTCCTGTACGGTCATCGATGATTTCGTGCAAGGGGGAATCTGAGCATAAAGGGCAGCATAAAACTTGGTTTAGCTTTGTGAACAGGTCATTCCTCCATAAATCGATTCGTTCCATTTCCATATAAATCGGTATGTACGGTTATTCCTTGTTAATTGTCAAAGATGGGCGAATACAGCCAGTGAAGGTCTGCGGAATTTGGGGAAATAGCCCGGGAAATATCGAAGGCTGTTATGAAAATGGCATGGATACTAAAAACCGTCAGCATCACTGACGGTTTTTTTTACTCTTTTTTATAAGAAGACTCTGAATGAAACTCAATAACAATGATCCGATTAAAGCTCCCCAAAAAGAATGTATGACAAAGCCACTGACTACATAGGAAGTGATTTGGAATGTGAAAGCATTGATAATGAAAGAAAACAATCCGAACGTCAGGATGGTGATCGGCAATGTGATAAGTTGTAGAATGGGTCTAACCAGCAAGTTCATGATTGATAATATAAAAACCGCCAGCAGGGCTGTGCCATAAGATTTAATCGTGATGGAGTCGAGAAGCCAGTCAATAACGAGCAATACCAGCCCGTTGATAAGAAAACGCATTATTATGTTCATGAAAAACTCCTCCTGAAGTCACTATACTACAAGTCCATTATACTAAAACTTCGTCAATTTCAGTTAAATGTTTGCAGAATTGTCACAAAAAAAGAGGGTACGGATTTGTATTCCCCATAAGAGGAAGCCCCATTTTTGGGGCCGTTTTTTCTATTTAGTTGTTGGCAATGATCTTTTCAAATTCACTTAATTCCAATGTGTTTTTCAGCTTTGGATTGGTGTTTAAGGAAAGAAGGGCACTTTCGATGAGAAAGATTCGCGGATCGCTGCTTTGTAAAAATTCCTCTTGGATAAAGTGAATTAATTTTAAGTTTTTTACCCGTTCTGCTTCATCATCTTGACATAGTTTCAAGATCATCTTTTTTAGATCATTTGCAGAGTGCAGCAGTGCTGTATGAAAATCCTGCTGTGTATGGAAGCACTCCGGCAGCCATTGCTTGATAAGATCGGGTTCTAAAAGCTGTGCGTTTGACTTGCTAACATCTTCGAAGATGGTTTTAATCCTGTCCACACAATAACGGATAATTTCAGTAGGGTTGAATTCGGGCTCTTTAGCCAGGGCATTAAAATGAATCGTTTGATGCATCATCCCCGAGTAAAGAATGGCACAGTCCAATATATAGGGTTTTTTCTCAGTACCGAAAATATCCAGAAACCGTTTTGATAGCCAATGTATATGCTGGAATTTAGCATGTGTAATGAAGTTCTTAAGTTCTGTATCATTTGAAATCATTACTTCTTCATATAAGGAAAAGAGTTTATTACTTTTATTGGAGTGCATTTGTAATTCAGATTGTTTGATGAATATTTCAATATTTGAAAGGTTTTGCCCAATTAGCAATTCATTCCGCTCTTTTTCGAATTTTTCTTGCGTAGATAGGAAGACTGCCTTAAGCAATTCGCTTTTAGAAGAAAAGTAGTTATAAAATGTTCCTTTTGAAATGCCGCTATAATCTAAAATATCCTGAATGGATGTTGCTTGATAACCCTTTTCAATAAATAATTGGTGTGCATATTTTACTACGTGCTGTTTCCGCTCATTCATATATTTATATCACCCTTACTTTTATTGGACGGTCATTTTATCGTAATAGTATCTTATTTTCTATACGAACACAAACCAGTATGTTTACAATTTCCCCAGCATAATAAGGGCGATGGCTTCTTATGGACACTTTGTTTCAGTGCTGCTTGGGAATGGATCAGGACTGTTTAAATCAACTCACAAAAGCGATGAAAAATTAAGTTCCATGCATCCTTCTTTTCATTATGTAAATAAAGGCTAATGAAGTGAATAAAGTCACAGGGAGAACCATCGGGTTTGTTATAAAATAAATAGAATGAAATAGGTGCAGTGGCATCATTTCAAGAAAGCATAAATGGATATCCGCTCCGATTCTCGATTACTATCCCATTAGTGGGAGAAATGATAAAATCACTTGTCATGAAGGAATATTGGATATGAAGGTCGTATACCATTATTAGGAATTCCATTATGGGGACATGTTTTATACCGTCAGTGTTTATACTTCGCCTATTTTCCATATGCTGGATAAATATAAAGTTATAAATTAATGAAAAGAATAATGAATTGATTATTATATTAAAATTATTATAAATAAGTATTGATTTTTTCCTGAGAAGCTTTATCATTATATACATAAATAATAATGAAAAGGTGGTTCAATTATGACAAACAAGAAAAACCTTACTACAAGCTGGGGAGCACCAGTTGGAGATAATCAAAACTCAATCACTGCCGGCGAAAGGGGTCCTGTACTCATTCAAGATGTACACTTGTTGGAAAAACTTGCCCACTTTAATCGTGAACGTGTGCCTGAACGTGTAGTTCACGCGAAAGGTGCCGGTGCATTCGGTACTTTTGAAGTAACGAACGACCTTTCTCAGTATACGAAAGCTAAACTTTTCAATGGTGTTGGCAAGAAGACAGATCTTTTTATCCGTTTCTCTACAGTAGCCGGTGAATTGGGTTCTGCTGATACAGTCCGTGACCCACGTGGATTTGCTGTTAAATTCTACACGGAAGAAGGAAACTACGATATCGTCGGTAATAATACGCCTGTATTCTTTATTCGGGATGCGATTAAATTCCCCGACTTCATTCATACACAAAAAAGAGATCCTAGAACACATTTGAAAAACCCGACGGCAGTTTGGGACTTCTGGTCACATTCACCAGAATCTTTACACCAAGTAACGATCCTGATGTCCGACCGAGGCATTCCTGCCACACTTCGTCATACACATGGTTTCGGAAGCCACACATTTAAATGGGTGAATGATGAAGGGAAAGGCGTTTGGGTGAAATACCACTTCAAAACAGAACAGGGCATCAAAAATCTTGATGTCAATCTAGCTGCAAAACTAGCAGGTGAAAACCCTGATTACCATACGGAAGATCTTTTCAATGCCATTGAAAAAGGGGACTTCCCTGCATGGAAGTTATATGTTCAGATCATGCCTTTGGAAGATGCGGATACTTACCGTTTCGATCCATTTGATGTAACGAAGGTATGGTCTCAAAAAGATTATCCGCTAATCGAGCTTGGGCGTATGGAATTGAACAGAAATCCTGAAAATTACTTTGCTGAAGTGGAGCAAGCGACGTTCTCACCGGGAACATTCGTACCGGGAATTGAAGCTTCCCCAGACAAGATGCTTCAAGGACGTCTATTCGCATATGGAGATGCACACCGTTACCGTGTGGGCTCGAATCACAACCAGCTTCCAGTTAACCGTCCGAAAGTAGAAGCGAACAACTATCAGCGTGATGGCTTCATGCGTGCAGATGACAATGGCAAGGGATCCGTTTATTATGAGCCAAATAGTTTTGGCGGCCCTGCAGAATCAACGGAAAATAAAGTCACTCCTTTTGAGGTGACAGGGAAAGCTGCACAAGTAGGTCATAATAGTGATGATCACTACACTCAAGCAGGTGACTTATACCGTCTATTGAGTGAGGAAGAGAAAACCCGTCTTGTTGAAACGATTGTGGGCGCAATGAAACCAGTGGAATTGGAAGAAATTAAACTTCGCCAAATCGGCCATTTTTACAAAGCTGATCCAGAATACGGAACGCGCGTAGCTGAAGGTTTAGGTTTGGTCGTACCACAAGAAGTGTAAAATATGGAAATTCTAACCTGTTAAATGCAAACAGGCACCCATTCATGAATGGGTGCCTGTTTTGTTTTATTCCGGGATGTCCTGTTTATCAGGAAGGTGAATGTTATGCCCCATTTTAAATAGTAAGCTTTTTGAAAGCTTGGCGAATGCCTGAAGTAAATAATCAAAAGGCATCGTTGGAGTTCATGGATCAGCGAATTCTGGATGATGCCATTTTGAGGAGTGATCTACAACAATCTTATAGTCCCGATAAATGAAGAAAGGTCCGGGTGCTTTGGCAATAATTAAACCGAATCAGCATACATTTGGTTAAGAGGAGGTGCAGTATGGACGTTTTTGTTCGGCAGAATGATTCCTTGTGGTATTATAGCCAATTATTCAAGGTGAATTACCAACTTATCATTGATTCCAATAGTCGGATTGATCCGCTTGCGCTTATTATAGGACAGCAAATCAAAGTTCCTGGCTTTACGACGACCGGCTATAAGATTAAGCGAGGGGACTCATTATGGGCAATTGCCAAATCACATAATCTTTCACTGGATGCCATATTTCTCGTTAATCCTAAACTCAACCCTAATGCCCTGCATGTCGGTCAGACGATTTCTGTGCCATTAAGGATTACGTGGAGGCTAATTCAAGGAAACCAGGAATATGATTATGGGACGATGGTGACCGATGTAAGACGTTTGAAAAGTATCTACCCATTTATTAAAACCTCCCCCATTGGGGACTCGGTGCTTGGAAAGAATATTCCCGAAGTAATGATTGGGAATGGTGGCAAACGAGTTCACTATAATGGTTCCTTTCATGCGAATGAGTGGATTACGACGCCTGTGATCATGACCTTTTTAAATGATTATTTACTGTCGGTCACGAATCAGACTGACATCCGCGGTATGTCCCTGTTGCCTTTTTATCAACAGACGATGCTGTCGATCGTTCCAATGGTGAATCCGGATGGAGTGGATTTGGTTTTAAAAGGCGCACCTGCCGATGAGACATTGAGAGGACGGCTCGTGGAATGGAATAATGGAAGCGAAGACTTTTCTGGCTGGAAAGCCAATATTAATGGGGTGGATCTGAATGATCAATTTCCTGCCAAATGGGAATTGGAACAAGCTCGCAATAATGTAACAAAGCCAGGTCCGGCAAATTATTCCGGGGAAGGGCCGCTTACACAGCCTGAAGCTATTGCAATGGCAGAGTTGACAAGAAAACGTGATTTTAACAGAGTTCTTGCTTTCCATACCCAAGGAGAGGTCATTTATTGGGGGTTTGAAGATATGGAACCGCCCGAGTCCGAAACGATAGTCAATGAGTTTGCGAGGGTCAGTGGATATGAACCAGTCAAATCCGCCAATAGTTACGCAGGGTATAAGGATTGGTACATTCAGGATTGGCGAAGGCCAGGGTTTACCGTGGAGCTTGGCAAAGGAACCAATCCCCTTCCTATATCACAATTCGATGAGATTTATCAAAAGTCGCTAGGGATTTTCTTAGCAGGGGTATATATGTGAATTTTGACCAATTGAAAAAGCTCGACTCCGTTTCCATGGGGAAGAGCTTTTTAGTCTTATAAACTATTAGACTTGAGACGATGAGGGCTGCTGCAAAAAATAAGTAAAGTTATGCTTTACTTATCGATTGCATGATTAACTCGCTTTTTAGCCTAAAAAGTAACGGACGTTCTCCAGTACTCGTCCGAGTAATATTGCAGCCCCTACCAAAAAGAATCCTGATAGTTTTACGGTAAAGAAGTTTGACTTCCTTAGCGCTAGTATTGGCCCCACCTACGCCATATACTTTGACGGCCACGCATGCCATCCAACCTAATTCCATTATAATAGAAAGCGCTTACATTTTCAAAATGAATCGTAGTACAAATTTCGACATGTGCATCTATGTCCCCCAATCAACAGAGGGGAAAGGGCCTTATCGAATCCTTTTGCATAGGGTATTTCCTCCCTCATTGATAAACATGAAAAGACCATCTATTCATGTTGAATAGGGAGACTCCGGTGTATATACCTTTCCGGAAAACTACATAAAACTTATTATTCCTAGTTTTCAAGTTATTTTTAAAAAACTTAAATGAACTGTAGTCATTTCATGTTTTTTGTGTGATTTTTAATGAAAATACGAATAAATATTTATTTTTATTCGTTTATAGTTCGTATATAATGATTTTAAGGTATTGAGGAGGAGAGACTGAATGTATAAATCCAAAAAGATTTTATTATTGGGCTCCGGTGAATTGGGGAAAGAAGTCATACTTGAAGCACAGCGCCTTGGTGTGGAGACCGTTGCAGTAGACCGCTATGAACTAGCCCCTGCCATGCAAGTCGCCCATCGCAGTTATGTGATCGATATGCTTGACGCGGAACAACTAAGGGGAATTGTAGAAAAAGAACAACCCGATTTGATTGTACCGGAAATCGAAGCCATTGCTACATCTGAATTAGTCAAATTGGAAGAGGAAGGCTTTCATGTCATTCCGACGGCAAGAGCAGCTAAATTGACTATGGATCGTGAAGGAATCAGGAGGTTGGCTTCTGAAACCTTGGAGATTCCGACGGCAGCCTACAAATTCGCTGATACTTATGAAGAATTTGCCCAAGCTGCCAAAGAAGTTGGATTTCCGAATGTCGTAAAACCGCTGATGAGTTCTTCAGGGAAAGGTCAAAGCGTGTGCCGAACGGAAGGTGACCTGGAAGAGTGCTGGAAAATCGCGATGGAAGGCGGCCGTGTTCAAAATGGACGGGTGATCATTGAAGAATTTATCCGTTTTGATTCGGAAATCACGCTGCTTACTGTCCGGGCCGTAAACGGTACCATGTTTTGTGCTCCCATCGGCCACATTCAGCAGGGCGGGGATTATATTGAATCCTGGCAGCCGCATAATATGACAGAAGCGCAAATAGTGGAAGCGAAAAGAATTGCCCATGCCATTACAGATGAACTTGGAGGGTACGGTTTATTCGGTGTTGAGCTTTTCCTCTCTGGGGATAAAGTCTATTTCAGTGAAGTTTCCCCACGTCCGCATGATACGGGGCTAGTGACACTAGTGACTCAGAATTTGTCGGAGTTTGCCCTGCATGTTCGAGCGATCCTAGGATTTCCCATCCCGGAAATCACGCTGGTCAACCCAGGTGCCAGCCGCCCATTAAAAGCGCAAGATGAGTTATCGGAATATTCTATAGTCGGTGTTGAACAAGCCTTGGCTATACCAAATACACAAGTCCGTCTTTTCGGAAAACCGGTTACAAAGGCCGGGAGAAGGGTCGGTGTAGCCCTGTCATCTGCCGATTCAATCGAGGTAGCGAGAGTAAATGCGGCCCGTGCTTTGGAATGTTTAGTTGTAGAAAAATAATAGTGAAAAAAGCGCTCTTTGAATGGAGCGCTTCAGTCAGTCGGCGGTAAGGGAGCGGATTTCTGAAAATGACTGGAACGTTTTTCAAAGAAAAAAACTGAAGGCAAACTCGCTTTCTGCGAGTTTGTCTACAGTCTGAAGCATCCTGAATGGATGCTTTATTTTCTTTTTTTTCATTAATTTTTTTAGCACTTTCAAATCCCTAACAAATCACCCCGAATTGAAGAAGTTGAATGAAAAGAACTTTGTTCAAGATCACTTAACCACATTGGTGTTAACCAATTTTTTTTCACTCCTCTAAACCATATAAAATGGTCCCACTACTGATGATTTTCCTGAATCACCAACAACCTCATAAAGTGCATACAATCCCGTGACATGTCTGCCTTTACCTTGTCTTAACAATAATTCTACTGCATTTTTACATAGCCTTGACATTGTATTCATCTTCTTCACCTATAGTTTAATTAGATATTAATTATAGGGAGGTCATTCATTTGATTCATAATTGGAGTAAAAAGGTTTTGCCCATCACATTCGCTTCTGCATTAGCATTTGGAAGTTTATCATGGTCCGCAGCGGATCGTGTTTCGGCAAAGGATAAGCAAAAAAAAGAACCGGAAATCAAGAACGTGATTTTCCTTATCGGTGACGGCATGGGTGTTTCCTATACTTCCGCTTACCGGTATTTAAAAGATAATCCTGGTACGAAGGTGGCAGAAAAGACTGAGTTTGATAAATACTTGGTTGGCCAGCAGATGACCTATCCTGAAGACGCTGCACAAAATATAACGGATTCAGCCTCAGCAGCAACGGCAATGTCTTCCGGAGTGAAGACCTATAACGCAGCAATTGCAGTGGATAATGATAAATCTGAAGTCAAAACCGTATTGGAAGCAGCAAAGGAAAAAGGAAAAGCGACGGGATTGGTTGCCACTTCTGAAATCACTCATGCTACACCAGCATCTTTTGGAGCCCATGATGAAAATCGGAAAAACATGAATTCGATCGCAGACGATTATTATAATGACTTAATCAAGGGCAAACATAAAATTGACGTCCTATTGGGCGGTGGGAAGTCCAATTTTGTCCGGCCTGATGTCAATTTGGCGAAAGCCTTCGAAAAAGACGGGTACAGTTTTGTGACTGATAAAAATCAAATGCTTAAGGACAAAAATGAACAGGTCCTTGGTTTATTCGCTTCTGAAGGACTCCCGAAAATGATTGACCGCCCAAGTGAAACGCCTTCTTTGTCAGACATGACTAGTTCGGCAATCCAGCGCTTGAATAAAGACAAAGATGGATTCTTCCTTATGGTCGAGGGAAGCCAGGTCGATTGGGCCGGACATGATAATGATATCGTAGGTGCAATGAGTGAAATGGAAGACTTTGAAAAAGCATACAAAGCGGCCATCGAATTTGCGAAGAAAGACAAACATACATTAGTGGTGGCCACTGCCGATCACTCTACAGGAGGATTCTCGATCGGGGCTAAAGGAATATATAATTGGTATGGTGAACCGATCAAGGCAGCCAAACGCACCCCTGACTTCATGGCGGATGCCATCGTCAAAGGGGCCGATGTTGAAAAGACTTTAAAGCAATATATTAATCAAAATGAACTGAAACTAACTAACGATGAAATCAAAACGGTAACAGAAGCCGCCAAATCAAAAAATGTGACGAACGTCGATAATGCCATCGAAGCCATATTCGACAATCGGACCAACACTGCATGGACTACAGGGGGACATACAGGTGAAGATGTTCCGGTCTACGCATATGGACCATATAAAGAACGTTTTGCAGGACAGGTCGATAACACGGATCAAGCCAAAATCATCTTTGATCTATTAAAGAAGTAAAAATACTTCAGGGAGGGATTCAATGAACAGACTGATGATTGGTGCCCTGATATTAACGACATTTGGTGCTCTTAATACACAACCAGCTTTCAAAGAAGAAACGACAGCTAAAGAAAAAACAGAGGAAGTTGCACGGCCACTGGTGAAAAAGGATGTCTATGTTCCGAATCCACAGCTTCCTGATGATTTAAAATTGAACCAAATCGGCCAAAACGTTTCCGATGCTAAGGGCGACTTAACTTTGAAAGCCTATAAAAAAGTGAATGAAGCGTTGAATGTTGGTCCGATTGAGGTTGAAGTCAAAGACATGAAAGTGATGCATGCCACTCCGGATTACAGCATGATTGATTTTTTTCATGGCTATACTCATGATGAAGATTTCGATATCGTAAAAGTGAACGTGGAAATCAAAAACAATTCGGATAAAAAAATCAAGTTTTCCCCAGTCGCATTTCTTGAAACGGACAGCGGGGAACATCTGACGTGGGAAGATGACATCTACTTAGAAGAACTTACTGGTGAAATAGAAGGAAATGGTTCGAAAAATGGAAACATTGGTTTCATTCTAAGTGATGGAAACATAGAAGGCATATCCTTCATGACAAGTGATGCGGTAGATGAAGAAGGGGAAGTCCTTGCAAAAGGCAAGTCAGCTGAATTCGCTTTTTAAAGAATATGTATAAATGCCTTGGAAAAATAAAATACTAGAACAAGTGATGGCGATTACTATCACTGAACGGAATATCCAAATCCTAATGATGAGGTGACACAGAATGAGCTATAAAGATCAATTAGATCCACATTCTCAAAAGTTTCACCATAATTGGACAAGACCTAAGCGTTCAAAATCTCAAGTTAATGGCCATACGCAAGAATCGCAAACAAACATTATACTAAGAAGCAATGCAAAGGCTCACAGGTGGTAAGGATATTTCCGACAAAGAAGGAGGCTCTCAGCGAGTCTTCTTCTTTATATTTAATGCTGAATCTACATCGAATCTAAACCATTAAAGGGATACATGGCTTTTCATTCATAATTATGATACCATTTACCTTTAAGTGTGCCTGGCGTGAAATTTATCCATTACCGGAGTTTTGATTCCGATAGAAAGTTTCACCTTATACAAATAGAGGACGTGAATTGTAATGATAAAAATTGAAATCCCTGCAGCGGATATAAGCATCAAACAAAGAAAACAAGTTATAGAAGGAGACGAAGCTGTCATTCCTGAAATTTACGGGTTTATCGATTTTCATTTGATTCCCCGTGATAAAGGCGGCATCATCTTGTTTTACAATGAAAATGATGAGCTGATTTTTGTCGGAAAAGCTCGTAAATTAAGACAAAGGGTCAAGAAGCATTTCGAGGATAATGTTTCTCCGATTAAAGAGCATCGTAATGAAGTCAAGAAAATTGACATTCTTATAGTCGAAGACGCTATGGAACGTGATATCTATGAAACGTACATGATCAATAAACTTCATGCTAAATACAACGTCGACAAAGTGTTCTATAAATAAGGAAAAAAAGCTGGCTGCGCATGCAATCAGCTTTTTTTTGTGGGCAAACAAAGTTTACAACTTATGTACAAATATAAGTTCCGTACATTTACAGTCGCTTAATGTTAGGTTAACAGTGTTGGTTTATATTTAAAGTAATCCAATACATTTTCAGGAGGTTGCTATTGAAGAAAATACTTTGTAAAAAGGTGTTAGTTATCTCGATCGGGACAGTGATTGCCTTTGGGAATTTAACATGGTCCGTGTCACAAGCTTCTAAGCTGGCTAAACAGAGAGAGATCGAAACTTTTGAACAAGAGACAGTAAAATCTTCAGAGTGGGAAATGGCGGAATAAGCATATGAACCAAAAAGTTTGTTGCTCGATTTGCAACAAAGTAATACGTTAAAGGTTCTTCTTAAAAAAGGAAAAATGAATTGGATAATGAAACGTTGCTGAAAATCAGCTGTTATATGGAAGTACAATAAATTATAAAGCCGCACTGGAGGTTCATTACACATGTTGTTAGGTGTGATTGGGCTTCTATTTATTTTTATAAACTTACTTTAATTCAATTCGTTAATAATAAAATAACTTATACAGTCAAGGCCGGCGAAAACGATGGAGCGTATTTTTGGAATTTCTGCACAGATGAATTTTTTACGTGAGTGCCCATGCTGCTGTATTTGGAGCAATGGCGATAAACTCGTTCAGGAAATATTCGAGAGGTAATTTTGAAAAAAACTTGCAAATAGTAATGATTACGTTTTATTATAAAGGGGTAGTACTAAACGAAAAAATAATTCTATCTAATAAATCGTAATGATTTTGATTTGCGGGTGGGTAAAAAGCAGAAATGTTTAAGGAGTGTTTGTGAATGAGAAATAAGAAAATCCCTGTTACAGTTTTGAGTGGATACCTTGGCGCGGGAAAAACGACACTGCTGAATCATATCCTTGAAAATCGGGAGAATCTGAAGGTTGCCGTCATCGTCAATGATATGAGTGAGGTCAATATTGATGCTTCCCTTGTCAAACAGGGAGGGTTTACCCGGACAGATGAAAAGTTGGTGGAAATGCAGAACGGTTGCATATGCTGTACGCTTCGTGAGGATTTAATGATTGAAGTGGAAAAGCTGTCCACACAAGGTAATATCGACTATATCGTGATTGAATCGACCGGTATCAGTGAGCCCGTTCCGGTCGCCCAAACCTTCACGTATGTTGATGAAAACGTGGGAATTGATTTATCACAATTTTGTCGGCTCGATACGATGGTCACCGTTGTTGATGCGAAGAACTTTTGGCAGGATTACGCTTCAGGGGAAACTCTTATTGATCGAATGCAGGCAAAGGATGAGGCCGATCAGAGGGAAGTGGTTGATCTATTGATTGATCAAATTGAGTTCGCCAATGTAATACTTCTAAATAAAGTGGATTTAATGAAGCCCGAAGATATAGGGGAGTTAAATGGGGTCCTTCAAAAAATAAACCCGGATGCGCGGATTATAGAAACGGATCATTCCCAGGTGCCATTAAAAGAAGTCATCAACACCCATCTGTTTGATTTTGAAAAGGCAAGCCAAGGGGCGGGTTGGATCAAGGAATTAAATGAAGAGCATATTCCAGAAACCGAAGAATATGGGATTGCCTCCTTCGTTTTCAGAAGGAAAAAACCATTTCATCCATCGCGGCTGATGACGTGGTTGGAAAGTTGGCCGGTGGAAGTTGTGCGGGCAAAAGGCTTCCTTTGGTTGGCATCAAGAAATGATACAGCGGGCCTGCTATCACAGGCTGGACCGTCATTAATGATCGAGGGAGCAGGTAAATGGATTGCTGCTTATCCTAGAGATGAACAACAGCAGATACTGCAGGATGAACCTGAATTATTGGAACGCTGGGATGATCTTTACGGAGACCGGATGACGGAACTAGTGTTGATTGGCATTCAAATGAATCAACAGGAAATCGAAAATGAATTAGATCAATGCTTATTGACGGAAATAGAGCTGCAGCAGGATTGGTCTCTGTATGAAGATCCATTACCTGCATTTACGGAAATAGTTCATTAATAAACCATAGGAGGAACAAACATGAGAGTAAACATTACTTTAGCATGCACAGAATCAGGGGACCGAAATTATATCTCAACGAAGAACAAGCGGAATAACCCGGATCGAATCGAATTGAAAAAGTACTGCCCGCGTTTAAAGAAACACACGCTTCACCGAGAAACGAAGTAATTCCGAGGTTTAAATCGTAATGATTATGTTTTATTGAAGAGAATGGATGTAAAAGGGGGGGAGTTCATGTTGGAATGGATCATTATTGGCGGAGGCATTCAAGGTACGACGATGGCCACATTTTTACTAAAGTCAGGAAAAACGACAGTGGACCAGCTGGCGATTGTAGATAGAAATGAAGAACCATTGGCGAGATGGAAGCATTGTACGGAAGTGATTTCAATGCCGTATTTACGTTCACCATCCGTACACCATCTGGATGTGAATCCATTCAGCCTGCAGAAATATGTGGAAAGAGCAGACTGGAACAATAACTTTTATGGCCAATATAAGCGGCCATCCCTACAATCCTTCAATGAACACTGTGCTCACGTTGCAGATGATTTATCTATTAAGCAGGCATGGGTGCAAGGGAAAGTCACGTCTGTCTGTAAAACGGGACAGGGCTGGGAAGTACAATTGCAAAACAAGCGACGACTTGCAGGGAAAAAACTCGTGATTTCAATTGGTATTGGTGAACAGCATTATTGGCCGGATTGGGCACTGCAATTAAAACAAGAGCATGAGGGCTCCATTTTTCACATATTCGATGAAAATATTCCGGAGCTGACACAATTACATGGACCCATCACGATCATTGGGGGAGGCATATCTTCTGTCCATCTGGCTTTAAAGCTGAGTAAGATCTATCCCAATGAAGTAACGGTACTAAAGCGGCATCCGTTTAGAATTCATAATTTCGATAGTGATCCTGGTTGGTTGGGGCCGAAAAGACAGCGTCCTTTCCGTGCTATAACAAGCTATCAAAAAAGACGCGAAGCCATTATCCATGCCCGTTATAAGGGATCCATTCCACCTGACTTACATAAAGTGCTGATGAATCAGGTTAAACAGGGATTATTGCGTGTCATGGATGTTGAAGTGATAAGCGCTGTGTGGAGGGACGGGTATATTAGCCTCAGGGATAAAAACGAAAAGGTTATCCAACAAACAGGGACGATCCTTTTAGCAACCGGCTTTAAGTCTTCAATGCCAGGGAAGGATTCATCCAGTCGCATGATTTACGCCTTGCTGAATGTGGTTATCCGATTGTATCGCAGTCGTTGCAGTGGGGACCTGGTTTATATGTCACGGGTGGATTGGCTGAACTTGAAATGGGACAGATATCCAGGAATATATCTGGAGCAAGACAGGCAGCGGAACGAATTGTGAACAGTTTATAGAATTTATAGGCCGTTTTCACATACTTTGTTGCTATTTACCGGGTAGTGAGTTGTGGTTGATTTCCCCTCCAGATGCTCGCTTTCCTTGGTGCGGGCGGTGAGCCTCCTCGGCGTAAACGCCTGTGGGGTCTCACCTGTCCCGCTGCTCCCGCAGGAGTCTCGCACTTCCGCTCCAATCAACCTTAAATAGTTTCGTTTTAAAAACAACAATCTTTACGAAAAGAGCCAATTTATAAAATCATTATGTTTAAAAAGGAGAGATTAAAATGGCTAAAAAATCCAAGGTGGTAAAAGCACAAAAACAGTTGGCAATGGTCGAAAAGTATGCAGAACTTAGAACGCAATTGAAGGAGAAGGGGGATCATGCTGCATTGGCCAAACTCCCGCGTGATTCTTCGCCGACAAGGGTTCACAATCGTTGCGGAGTAACAGGAAGGCCCCGTGGATATATGCGCAAATTCAACATGTCACGTATCGTTTTTAGGGAACTTGCTCATAAAGGGCAACTGCCAGGTGTCAAAAAGGCAAGCTGGTGAAGCGGGGAGAAAAGCAAGGTTGATTCAGGGGGAAGGTTCCTTGAATCAACTTTATATTTTGAAAAGGAAAGCTTTAAGCAGTAAGAGTATATAATATTAAATCGGTTAATAAGACAATTTGAGAAGCAGGATGTATGATTTTTTGTTAGTTACAAAGAGGAATCGTTCACGAGAATAAGAGCCCTTAATAAACCTAGGGCCGCTTCATGTCTAACCTAGCTTAAAGGAAGTGTATGGCGTAATTTTATTTAATGCTTGTTCAGAAATTAAGGCACGAAAAGGGGGCGTGAGAGAACCAGATCGGTTTAGGTAAGGTAAGATAACGTAAAGAAAGCAGAAGTTTTATCAACTCTGCTTTTTTATTAATCAACTTTTACCTTTGGAAAAATTCAATCCACTCTTTTTCTGGTCCATATATGTAGAAATAGCGATAACCATTTGGAAGGGTGACGATTTCTTCATCAATCAGCTCGATGTTATCTAAACTTTTAATCCGGTCATATTCCTCTTCGATATCATCCACAGTAATTGCAAAATGGTGGATCGTTGCTTCGGATGGCAGTGTGTCGCTATAACCTTGAATTAATTCAATTTCTGTTTCGTCTGAATCATTGTATCCAAGGAATGCTAGTTGGATTACACCATTAGTATGTAGCACCCGCGATTTCACTTTTAAATCTAATACATCCTGATAAAAGGTTATGGATTCTTCAAGATCTCTTACAACAACTCCGATATGATCGACTCTTTTTATAGCCAAGGAACTTCCTCCTAATTTTGTTTAGTACAATATGAAAGTATTAGTATATATAACATTATTCGTAATAAAATTACAATTTCGGGGTAGTGTTTTTCTGATTATTAAAAAATTATGGATGAAGGAAGAATTGGCTGGTGAACCGTGGAAAATGATTGATAAAGAAATAGACAATACTTAATGAAGAAAAGTATTGTCTATACATGTATAGTGGAGAACTCTTTCTACTTCATTGAATTTGCATCTCATTTACATAATCCATGAAATCCCTTGCTTCTTGAAATTCAGCTTGAAGATTGGCAGGTAAGTCATCGACATTAACTGAGCCGTTTTCACTCCCACTTTGCACGGCAATTTTTTCATATGTCATAAGAGCCTCAATATACGTTTCGTATTCCTCAGCCGTTAACAACTCTTCACTGGATACTAGTCCGTTTAATTTATCGAAATATGGCTGTATTTCCATAAAAGCTGTTTTTAATTCAGCGATTTTTCTTGAAGGAAGTTGGTCGTAATCAATATTGCCGTTTGCATCTCCATAGTCTAGCTTAGACTCAGTTACTACATGTAATAATTCTTTGAAATCAGCATACTCTTCTTTTCCCAATTCACCTTTAGCTTGGGACAGTTTTGCATCGAAAAGGAGGTATCCCTCCATGGTAGCATTAGCCAAATGCTTTTTTACCTGCTCGAATGATCCGTATAGATCATCAGCCAGGAAGGATTGATAGGCGAAAGCACTGGTTGGGAGTAACAGTGAAGCAATCAGCACGCTTGTTATTAAATATTTTTTTCTTTTTCCTCGATTAGTTGTTATTGTACTTATTACTTTCACTTTTAGTTCTGGTGAAGGATTTAGGCTCTTACTTTCTTCATATAACGCTTCCCTTAATTGATTATGAAGATTGTTCATTATACATTCCTCACTTTCTCTAAAAATAATTGACTTTCTTTTCCTTTCGCATTCAACTTTCTTAAAGAAGCGTGAATCCTGGATTTAACGGTTCCAATCGGGATTTCTAAAATTCTGGCTACCTCTTCTTGTGAATAATCATTTAAGTAGCGAAGAATTACGACTTGTTTTAGCTTGTAAGGTAACTGGTTTACTAAATCTACGAGTTGTTGATTAGAAATTTTATCAACAATGTCATGAGAAAAATCTGGAACATTGATTCGTACTGCTACTTCTGCTTCTGCCTTTTTAGAAATCCTTAGGCGCATCCATCTTTTCCGTCGATAGGTTTGAAGCTGCCGTATGACAATCCCCATTAACCATGGTTTGAAAGGTCTTTCGCAATCATATTTAGGAAGAGACTTATAGACCTCTATGTAGATGTCCTGAATCACATCGTCAATATCCGCTTTTTCGTCTATACTATATATTGGTAAGGTATTAATATTTCGTTCGCTTTTTAGGGGTATTTCCCCATTTTAATGGATTATTTTCTTGAAAAGAAAAGAATTTATTTTTTTCCAGGGCAAAAATTTGTTTCTATATGGAATAGTCGATATACTATGGAAACAACTCCATTATTTAATGGATATGGGAGGAGAGGTAATATGGGTAATATTCGTGAAGGTGAGGTTTTCACCCTTACTGATGACAATGATGAAGGCCATGAAGTTGAGGTTTTAGGATCATTGGATGTAGAAGGAACGGAATATGTAGCAGTAGGTTTGCTTGAAGATATTGAAGAAGATACAGAGGAAGATATCGATATTTTCTTTTTCAGGGTCGAAGGCGAAGGTGAGCTGCTCGATATCGAATCGGATGAAGAGTTCGAAAAGGTATCATTGGCGTTTGAAGCGGCATTTGAAGAGAAAGAATGATGGGGCAAGAGTAAAAGGCGGCACAATATGTGTCGCCTTAGGCTGTTGAACAAAAGGTTTCGGAATGTTCTCATTCCGAAACCTTTTTGATTTTTTATTGAATTTGAAGTACTTTCTTTAATTTCTTTCTCTTCTTCCTTATCGAAACTCTTTATAAAGCTTCATTATTCCATCTGCTTCGCATCGCAAGTTATAAAATAATTGTTTTTCCAATTTGGAAATCTCCCGATCTAAGGGAATGGTATGCTATATTAACTTTCTACAGCAGTTCCGCAATAACCTCCTAATTAAATTTTATAAAATATGGTTTATTTGTTAATATGGACCAATTCGATTAAAAGGGGTTATGAAACAATGAAAAAGATTGAAGTTAAAGCAATTAATGTTAAGAGAATTATAGTTCCGGCTGTTGCTAGTGTAATGTTATTTGCAGCCTTTACACCTTTTTCAAAAGCTTTTGCTTGAAATAAAAGAACCAGTTCAATCAAATACCGAAGTAAGTTCTGAAATTATAGAAGATCAAGCTCCTATTACATTTGAAGAAATTGAGAGAGTAATTGCTGAACAATCTATTCCAGCAAGTGTGCTTGTACAACAGGCTAACCCTGTCAACCCTTATGATGGTACTCAAATTTCATCTGAAAT
The DNA here is from genome assembly GCF_056402395.1 of Peribacillus sp. P4_B1. Lineage (NCBI taxonomy): Bacteria > Bacillati > Bacillota > Bacilli > Caryophanales > Bacillaceae > Peribacillus > Peribacillus sp. P4_B1. The sequence goes on along the minus strand of NZ_JBFUHM010000019.1, from coordinate 34,841 downwards.
TATTCAACAATTAGAACGTGAGTCCCAACAAAGAGGATTTAAAAAGACAGTTGTAGTGTATGCATTAAAGTATGGCGGTACAGCACTGAGCAAAATAGTCGGTAGTCTATCACCTACAAATGGTAAGCTGTTGAAAAAACATGCCTTTGAAATTGGAGATGCGCTAAATCGTATGTCTAGTAACATAGAAGCAAGATTAGTTGATTTCATGTATCATGAATTGGGCTTGCCACTAGCTGCTTCTAGGTCTATAGCTTGGGCAATTGCACTTTGGGTACTATAATAAAAGGAGCAAATTTTAATGGAAAATATGTTAGACGAATTTAATAAAATGAAATATCATCAAAAGTTATTGCTTACAATTGCATTGGATAAAAAACCTGAACAATATACCTATTTTCACTTCATTATGAATCATGATTTAAGTGAAAGGGATTCAAAGGTGATTTTCGATATACTTCATGCCTTAGAAGACAAAAAGGAAGGTATTTACCAAAAGGATAAATATGAAGAAGTCATTGCATCATTTTTAGGAGATAATCCTTCGGTTTCGATGGAAACCTTTGAAAATGCATTGTTGCATGTAAATATTGATGTAAACCCTATTTATCTACTCAAGTCTTTGAAAAATCAATATATTCAAGTTGATTTTTGTAATTATCTATTAGAAGAAACAAAGTAAAGATAGCAAACCCTGTAGAGTCAATTCTACAGGGTTTTTTCTATTCATTGATTTTCTCTGTTATTTCTACTGTTGAAAAAGATTGTCTTGGTATCTTTTTAATCTTCGCTTAGCTGATAAAACGAACATTGGCGTCTGTCAACGGTACCGGACCGAAGGGAGGATAAGGAGTTGATAGACTCACTTCACCAAGACCCTCTAGGTGTCTCAAAAGGCAACTTGTATTGATTCTTTCATTCCTTCTAAAGTTCTCTTTCCCACTCTTCTATCTACCAAAGAAAGAATCTTAATGACCATATCATCTGAGTGGGCAATTGCTTTAATATTATCTTGTGTATTACTTTTAAGTTTATTATTACCTCAAACATCTGTATCTACTGCTGAAAACGATCAAGATTTTTCATTTGAATTATTAAGTGTAGATGAAAATGAAACTGTCTTTACCAATGTTGAGGATGGTTTGACTTATAAATACGTTCAATCTACTTTAAATACTAATACTAAAGATGAAACGATTAAAGTTGACAAATATTTAATTTCAGAAAATAGTAAACCAGAGTTAGTTGAATCTTCAAGTGTCCTTACTCAAAGTGAAGGAGTAATGAGTCTAGCTAAAGTATCATGTGTAGGTAAACAAACAGTTACTGTTTCAGCCTCGTCAATTAAAGCATTTTTAAACTCTTGTAATACAAAAAAAAAGTGAAAATTATTGATGATGCAAGTGGCATGACAGCGGCTATCGCTGGGATTACTGCTGCTATAAAACAAATGGGCAGCTTTGGAATGTATACTGGTGAGTGCAGGCCTTTTATGATGCAAGGATACATTGTAAAAAAAGTATCAGATAATGGGAATGGTATATCATTTGTAACCACACTCCACCAACAGTTCTAGTTCCAATAAGAAATAAATAATGGGGGTGTTTTAAATGCCAAGTAAATTATTAGTTGGTCTTGCTATAATAATATTTATAGTAAACTTTGTAGTATCACCAATGTTTTTCGATGAAACTCCTAATTCCTATGGCACCTTCATAGGTTTAATTTTACTAAGCATATCTCTTATTTCTTTAATTGATCAGGTAAATAAAAAATAAAAGGCATCCTTTGTGGATGTCTTTTATTTGTAATTCTTATTTTTTTCTCTCTTCCCACGCCTATAACCTTGTTCTTAAGTATGCTGCCAAGCATTTATATTTACTTATAAATGACCCGCTAACTCGAATAGCTCACCAAGCTTACAGATGTATTGTTCACAACAACGGAAAAAGCGTAAGCTATTGCCTACGCCTTACTTCTCAACTTATTTTTACAGTAACAAAATACTATCTATTTACCAAAAAGGCGGGCGAGCCACCCCTTCTTCTCTTCTTAAATGATTAGTAACGGCAGCCTGTTTTATACTTTCCTCATTTTCTTTTATACCTGCCATTAATCTTCTGTCTTTTTCTTCTAGTTTGTTATTTATATATTCTTGCTGTTTCTGGATTTGTTCAACCAATGACTGAATGACTTTTCTCTGTTCGTCTATGGATTTTTGCATGTCCTGTACGGCTCTCCAGCGACATTTACAGTCACCGGTTCCTTGAGACCAAGTTTTACCTTATATTTACCGAACGAACAACTGTTTAGAACTAAGGAACGGGTGTGCGGGACTCCTACGGAAAGCGATTGCCCTACGTTTCAATCAACATTCAAAAGTTACAAACCCTCAAAAAAACTGTAGACAAACTCAATTATTTATCGAGTTTGTCTACAGCTTGAAGGCGGCACAATATGTGTCGCCTTTTTATATGTAGAAAGAAAGTATTGGCCCCGCCTTCGCCAAATACCATGATAGCCACGCGTGCTACCCAGCCTTACTTAAGTATAATGTTTTAATATTGATGGGACGTGTATCTTATATGAAGGTTTTGTGAAAAAACGGAGTATTTTTCCATCTCAGGGGCATAGGATAAAAAAGTGGAGGTGATAGGATGGCTGTTGTAAAGAACACTGCAGCCGATCGTGCCTTATTGGCAAGATTGCTTAGAGCTGAAGGCGAGGGTGAAGGTGATCAAGGCATGTTGATGATCGGGAATGTAGGGATCAATCGGATTAGGTCTAATTGTTCCGATTTCAAAGGGTTGAGGACGATTCCAGACATGATTTATCAGGAACATGCCTTTGAAGCTGTGCAGAAGGGTTATTTTTATCAACGAGCAAGGGAAAGGGAAATAAGGCTTGCACGTCGCAGTATAAATGGTGAAAGGCTATGGCCCTCGAAATTTAGTCTATGGTACTTCAGGCCACAGGGAGATTGTCCGGCAACCTGGTATAATCAGCCCCTCGTTGGGCGTTTCAAGCTTCATTGCTTTTATGAACCTACAGGTGCAGAATGTGAAAATATTTATAGTACATTTTAAGGAAGAGGCTGAACCTTATGGGGGTTTGGCCTCTTTGTGCATCAATCTTTATCATATGATAAAACTGGCAAATGATTTACTGATACTGTAAAATTGAGACTGTAAATTTCCGGATAAGAAAGGAATAAAAAAATTTGATGAGTAAAAGGCTTATTAATTATGGACAAGGGAAAATGGGAGAACAGTCGGTGGATGATACACTTAAGTCATTCATGGAGAACAACCCGGACGCCATATCCATTGTTGATCTGGAAGGAAAGACCCTTCAAGTAAATGCCGCTTTTGAAGAGTTTTTCGGTTGGAAGAATGATGAACTCATTGGCATGCCATATCCAATTATTCCTGAATTCTTGAAGGAATCAGCCAAGGAATTGCATGACCAAATTAGGGCAGGGGTAAAAAAGAAAGGCTTTGAGACGGTCAGGCAAAGGAAGGATGGCCGGTTAATCAATGTGAGCATCTCCCTGTTTAATATCCGGGATAATGAATATGAGCCGTCCGTACTGGTCTTCGTTTATCGGGATATCACGAACCAAAAGCTTGCTGAAGCTGCCTTGAAGGAAAGTGAGCAAAGATATCGCAGTTTAGTGGAGGTGTCACCTGAAGCGATTTTTGTACATCGTGATGGGATAATAGAGTATATGAATCCCATGGGGGCAAAAATGCTGGGGATGGATAGTGTGGAAGATATTATCGGTAAGTCGGTCTTTCAGTTCGTTCACCTGGATTCCCGGGAAAGTGTACAAAAAAGAATCGAGATAATGAGGGACGATTATCAGGCGGTTGGTTTACTGGAACAAAAGTTCATTCGACTTGACGGACAAGTATTTTATGGAGAAACACTCGGTCTTCCGATTATTTATAAAGGTCATCCAGCCATACAGGTATTCTGCAGGGATATTACGGAGCGTAAAAAAACCGAAGAGCTGCTTTGTAAATCCAATATGTTATCGGCCGTTGGACAAATGGCTGCGGGTATCGCACATGAAATAAGAAATCCATTAACTACGGTCAAAGGATTTTTACAATTATTAAGCGAATACCCTGAGCAAAAGGACTATCTTGAAATGACGGTCAGCGAAGTTGAGAAAATTGAAATGCTGGCCAATGAATTTTTAAGTTTAGCAGAGCCTGAAGCGAAGGCTTGTGAATCGATTCAGCTTAACGATATTTTGGATAGTGTGATTACATTAGCCGAGTTTCAAGCGATATTGTATGATGTTGAAATCATCAAGGAATATAATACGGGTTTGGGATCGGTCATTGGCGAACCGAATCAGTTAAAACAGGTTTTCACGAATGTCGTCAATAATGCGATTGAAGCCATGCCGAAAGGCGGCAAACTTCATATACAGTTAAACTATGAGGGAGTCTACGCGATGATCCGATTCATTGATCAAGGCTGTGGAATCTCAAAAGAGCGCATGAAGCATTTGGGGCAGCCTTTTTATAGCACAACGGAAAAAGGAACAGGGTTGGGGCTCATGGTCAGTACTAAAATCATTCATGGGCATAATGGGGAAATTCATTTCAGTAGCGAAGTGGGAAAAGGGACGATTGTAGAAATCATTCTCCCCCTCAATGAGAGCTCACAATGAAAAGTGACGAGAAGCCATGCTTTCGTCACTTTTTGGATTATAGCTTAACGATCGTTCTGCCTCTTGCTTCCCCTTTTAATAGGGTAGGAAGGATGTCAGGCAATTCTTTAATAGTAATTTCCTGTTGAACGAGCTGTTCTAAATGTGCAAGTTTAAAGTCGGTGGCAAGGCGATGCCAAACTTGCAATCTAGTATCCATCGGGCAATTGACCGAATCGACCCCAAGTAAATTAACACCTCTTAAGATGAAAGGAAAGACGGTGGCAGGAAGGCTTGTGCCAGCTGTTAATCCGCTTACCGCCACAGATCCGCCATACTTGATTTGGCTAAGGACCGAGGCTAACGGTTCACCGCCGACGGGATCTACCGCCCCGCTCCACTTCTGTTTGCCAAGTGCCCGAAGCCTGCCATCATATACATCTTCACGGGATACAATGGTCGTCGCTCCGATTTCCTTTAGGTATCCATGTTCCGATTCCTTTCCTGTACTTGCTTCCACTGAATAGCCAAGTTTGGCAAGGATCGAGACAGCGAAACTGCCGACCCCGCCAGTTGCACCAGTGACGAGAACGCTCCCTTGATCAGGAGTGAGGTTATTTTCTTCAAGGCGCAGAACTGATAAGGCAGCAGTGAAACCTGCAGTTCCGATGATCATCGCCTCTTTCAGTGTAAGGCCATCAGGAAGTGGAACGATCCAATCTGCTGGAACACGGGCAAATTGACTGTAGCCGCCGGATTGTGAAACGCCAATCCCGTAGGAGGTCGCAATCACTTCGTCGCCTTCCTGAAACCGGGAATCCTCAGATGAAACGACTATACCAGCCATATCAATTCCTGGAACGATCGGATAGCTGCTGACAATGTTTCCATTCGGAATGCTGGCAAGGCTATCTTTATAGTTCACCCCGGAATAATGGACACGGATGAGCACTTCCCCTTGCGGCAAATCATCAAGTGATAGTTGCTGAATGTTAACGGAAAATCGATCATCTTGCTTGTTTACAACCAATGCATCAAATTGCTGTAACATGGTTCGTTCCCCCTTTTATACTGAATCTACTCCATTATAGAAGGAAAAACGTCAAAAAGTATAGTGATGCAATTCGAAATAAGTAGCGCTTCCTTTTCTTTCTACTTCTAAAAATGTTACTATTAGATTTGATTCAGTTCATATTAAAGGAGATGTTTTACATGGCTAAAAAAGGATACATACTTATGACAAATGGAGAAAAGATCGAATTCGACCTTTTCCCGAACGAAGCACCGAACACAGTGGCTAACTTCGAAAACTTAGCAAACACAGGATTTTATAATGGTGTAGTCTTTCACCGTGTAATCCCTGGTTTCGTAAGCCAAGGCGGAGACCCTACAGGTACAGGTGCAGGCGGAAGCGGCAAGCAAATCAAATGTGAAACAGTAGGAAACCCTCACAAACATGAGGCAGGTAGCCTATCGATGGCACACGCTGGAAAAGATACTGGCTCAAGCCAATTCTTTATCGTGCACGCGCCACAACCGCATCTTAACGGTGTTCACACAGTATTCGGTAAAGTGACATCTGGACTTGAAACGGCTAAAGCTATGAAAAATGGCGACAAAATGGAAAAAGTAGAAGTTTTTGACGCTGAATGATGGAAGTGAAAAGAGGGGGCATATGCTCCCTCTTTCTTTTTGCTATTTAAAGGGCAGAGACTTAAACTATAAGCCCATTTTGTATAGTAACTAATGAAAGTAAACCTATTTGAAGAAATCTTTTCATTAGAGCAAAGCAAATATAGAAAGAACCCTTTTCGGGGGCCCTTTCTCGCTGTCTAGAACTCCGGCTTTGATTGTTGATTTTACTTCTTTTGCAGGAGCATGGTTAAGAATGACACATACCCATTGTTCCAACACAAAGATCAAAGTTACCACTTTTGTTCATGCTCCCCACTCCTTTTTACATCTTTACAATAGAACCACCTGTGGATCCTTTATAATTTCCCCATACCGTCTGTTTCTTGTCTGTCCTAATTCATGACCCTTTTTAAATGTAAATTAGGGGGCAGCATTTTTGTTGGAGATACACATATACGAAAAGAGAGAACCTTTTAAAATATTGAGTCATTTTGGCGTAATGCTTTCACTGAAACAATATTTGACCCCTGACATGGTTTCCGAAATATCCCATAATCTTTTCGAAGTTTCTTCATTATACAAGGTATCGATGATAGTATCTTTTCTAGGAAAGCCTTTTCTGCTTTTCTTTCCATCGGGTCCGATATACTCCCCGCCTGTTAAGGTTGGTTCCGTTGCGGCATAAAGAGTGGGGAGTGCTCCCATATTTGCCGGCTGGGTGAAGGTTTTGGAAAGAAAGTGGACGAACCTATTCATGGGTTTGCCAGATCCGCGTGACATGAGATTAGTATGGGCAAGGCCTGGATGACAGGCAACGCTAATCGGGTTTGCTTCATGCTGGTTGAATTTTTTCTGTAATTCGCGGGCAAATAGAAGATTGGCCAGCTTGCTTTGCCCATAGTATTTCATCGGTTTATAGCCGTTTTCACCATTTAGATTTCCGAAGTCTATGAATCCATTGATGGCGGCCAAGCTGCTCAATGTGACAACCCGCGATTTTGGTGTAGAAAGGATACGCGGAAGAAGGAGGCCTGTCAAAGCAAAATGACCGAGATGGTTGCTGCCGAATTGCAGCTCGAAACCATCCTTCGTTTTGCTGTATGGCGGAATCATCACACCTGCGTTATTGATAAGGACGGAGAGTGAATCATAGTTTTCGTTAAAGGAATCAGTAAAATGCCGAATGCTGCTTAAATCACTTAAATCCAGCTGCATCACGCGTACATTCGCTTTAGGATGCACCGAGATGATTCTATCGACCGCCTTTTCACCCCTAGAAGCATTCCGGACGGCAAGAATGATCTCTGCCCCCTTACCGGCCAGGGCAAAAGCCGTTTCGAAGCCAAGTCCACTATTTGCACCAGTAATCACAATGGTTTGCCCTGATACATCGGCCATATCTTCGCCATTCCACTTTTCAATCATACAAATCACACCTTTCCACACATTCTATACCTATCATATACCCAAATAATTCCTATATGTCACATTCTGTGGAGGGAATCAGGTGCTGTATTCTATTTTTCTGATGTAACCGGAATTTTTTAATTAGCCGCCCATTAAGTAATCAATTATATTTTTCATGATCAGGATGACGGTAACGATGATGAATAATACTCTTACATATGCCACTCCCTTCTTAATGGCGAATTTAGAACCTGCCAATGCTCCTGCTATCATGGAGATCCCCATCGGTATTCCATAGGAAAAGTTGACGGTATCAAGAAATATGAACATGATCAGTGCTGCCAGATTACTTCCGAAGTTTAGAAATTTTGCGTTTCCTGCAGAGTGCAAAAAATCAAAGCCAATCATTAAAAAGGCAAACAAAATGAAAGATCCCGTTCCAGCCCCCAAAAATCCATCATAAAAACCAATGGCAAATATAGCGAACGCGAATAGTGCGGCCTTTTGCCATGTGAGCCTCTTGTAAGTCGATTCTTGTCCCCAGTCCTTTTTTAAAAAGGTATAAATGGCTATAGCTAGTAAAAGAACTAAGATCAGTGGTTTTAATAATTCGGGTGAGACGAAATTGACGACCCAGGCACCCAGTAACGATCCTATAAAAATAAATGGGAAAAGTTTAGCCACGAACCGAAAATCGACCTTACCTGAACGAATGAAGGCAATTGTACTTGTTAAAGACCCCATGGAACTTGCTAACTTATTCGTTGCAATCGCAGCTGCTGGGGAAAGTCCAGAAAATAATAAAGCGGGTATGGAAATCAGGCCACCACCGCCGACCACAGAATCAATGAATGCTGCCAAAAAGCCAAAAAACATCAGCAGCAAGAGTGTTGAAATTTGTATATCTTCCATCCAAGAAGCCTCCGTATCAAGGGCATTATGGCCAAAATGCTTACTTTTGCGGCAGCCATAACCCAAAGTATTTTAATTAGTCACTATTTAGATAGTAACTAATTAAAATCTTTCTGTAAATAAGAATATGATGAGTTATGTTCCCATACCTTTTGAAATCGAATAGATTTCGATAGGAGATTTGGTATGATAGGCATATAACTTACTTAATGCACTAGGAGGTACTATGCAAGATATCATTCAAAAACTACAGTCTCTCGGGTTTAGTCAATATGAAGCAAAGGCTTATGTTTCTTTAGTTCGCCAAGGTCCAACCAGTGCCTATCAAGTAAGCAAGGAATCTGGAATTCCCAGGGCACGTATCTATGAAATATTAAATGGACTTCAAGAAGAAGGAGTCGTCTTAAAAGAGGAAATCAATGAATCGATACAATATTCACCATTACCAGTCGATGTGTTTTTGGAATCCGTCCAATCGAAATGGAACAATACCTATCAATCCATCAGCCATACACTAAAGCAATTCGAGAAAATCGAGCCCATGACCGACAATCGTGTAATGACGCTTAAGGGTGAAGCGCATATCCTATCCTTTTGCCGTACTTTGATTCAAAAAGCGGAGAGAAGGGTGGTAGTTTCCTTATGGGACAAGATGTATGGGAAACTTGAACAAGAGCTTAAGGGGGTAGCTGCACATTGCACTCTCAAGGGGATTGTATTTCAGGTTGAACACCCATTATCAGGTTTAGATATACATCGTAAAACCAGCTATGTGGACAATATAGGAGAGAACAAATGGTTCATCCTATCCATTGATGGCAAGGAGACGATTTACGGCCCTTCTTCGGAAACGAGAGAAACGGCGTTTTACACAGATGATCCCATTCATATTAATTTTCTCGAAAATTACATTTGGCATGATATCCTCGTTAACCGCTTAGTTAAAAAGGACGAAGAAGATGCTGAGAAATGGATTTCGAGGGAAAGGGACCGTTTTTTCTCGCTATAGCAGTTGGAACCATAATAAAAAAGCTGATAACCCCTTATGTAAGGGGACATCAGCTTTTTTATTATTTATTAACGCAGTATAAATCAGAGTTGTCATCTGGATAAAAGGGTTTTAGGAAATCTAATCGCCGTCGGTAAGTTGGATTTATCTCGATAAGACCTGTACGACACAATGATATGGTCATGCGCTAGAACATCCAACTGGAGAATTTGTGAGCTTTTCATTTCCACATAGTACGTAACACCTTCTTTTTGTAAATGATAAAAAGAAAAGGGTATACCTAAAAGGTCTTTCCTGATTAGTTTTGTTTCAGGCTGATTGATGATGTGCTCACTCAATTCCACTATTGTAACAGAAGTTGTTCCTGTAATTGTTGTTATTTTTTCTTTTGCATAATCGACTGCATGACTGAAGGTTTCGGCAAGATTCTTCAAGATTCCATCCATGGGGGCATCTCCTTTGAAATAGGGTATGTATGTAGTATGGTACGTGGCATATGCTTTATGCAAAAAATACTCAATGATGCTATAGAATTGTCCGTTTATGAACATGATTAAGAGAGTGTTCAACGAAATCACGTTGTCAGGTGTGGGATAAATAAATACGCAGTTAAGGAAGGACGGGCAGTATGAATGATGAAGTACTATTTGAAGAGGAAGAATCAATGAAGAAAAGAAACGCTTTTGAAATGCAAGGGCCCCAAAGGAAAGGCAAAGCATGAAGAAAAAAAATATATATTTGGGTCTGGCCTTTATCGCAATCCTCTCTTTTTTTACAGTGTTGTTCATTCAGTTGAATATGGATGCGAATTCTAAAGAGGGTAAAGGGAAAGACTTCGATGCCAACACGGATAACCATGAGAAAATAGAAAAAATGCTCGAAAAAATGACGCTTGAAGAGAAAATCGGACAGCTTATGATCGTTGGTTTCAACGGAACTGAAAAAAACAGTGAAATTACGGAGCTTATCGAACAAAAACATATAGGGGGCGTCATTTATTTTGACCGCAATATGAAATCGCCTGAACAAGTGGCTAAGTTATCCAATTCGCTGCAGCAAACAGCCGATCAAAGCTTACATCCGCTTCCGCTCATGGTGGCCGTCGATCAGGAAGGCGGGGACACAATCCGGATGAGGGAACGGGTATCGCCACTCCCGGCGCAAAAGGATCTTGGGAAAAATGCATCTGCCGAAGACATGTACAAGGTGGCAAAATTGAATGGGAAAGAACTTGGTTCAATGGGGATTAACATAAATTTCGCCCCTGTTCTTGATCTATCGAAAACGGATGAGCGTTCATTTGGAAAAGATCCGGAAAAGGTCTATCAATACGGAAAGAAAGCCATTCAAGGCTTGAATGATGTATCCATAACTGGTGCATTGAAGCACTTTCCAGGAAACGGACGCAGCGAAATCGATCCCCATGTCGAAACATCGTCAGTGGAAACAAACCAACTTGATCTAGAAAACTCGGATATTTATCCTTTCAAGCAAATCATAAGTGAAATGGATAACCAAAAGTTTTTCGTGATGGTGACCCACATTAAATATCCAGCCTATGATAAAGAAAAACCTGCAAGCCTTTCTAAAGTCATCATAGAAGACCTGCTTCGGGGGAAACTTAAGTATGAAGGGCTTGTGGTCACGGACGATTTGGAAATGGGAGCTGTGAACAAGTATTTCTCTTATGAAGAGATGGGGAAGCAAGCAATCCTTGCAGGAGCTGATTTATTACTTGTCTGTCATGAATACTCCCATGAACTTGAGGTATATAACGGATTACTCGAAGCTGTAAAAGCAGGAGAAGTTCCAATAGATAGAATTAACGAGTCAGTGAAAAGAGTGTTGACATATAAATTCTACACTATGAAGCAAACGAAGGCAGACCCGGATCAAGCTGAAAAAGTGGTGAAAAGCCCTGAAAGCATAAAGTATATTGAAAGTCTGAATTTGGATAAATAAAAGGGAAATCGCACACAACAGGATGCTTTAGTTTAAATCAGTTGATAGAGGGAATACTAACTATAACTAACTTGAAGGAGGAAATTCACATGCCATCAAACAAAATGATTGGAACCGTCCTGATAGGAGCTGCAGCATTTTTAATGCGCAATAAGAAAACTCGTGAAAAAACCATGAGTCAAATAAAATCGCTAGCCACACCAGAAACCATTGATAAGGTTAAGAGCCAACTCCAATCATTAACTAAATCAAAATCAAGTGACCCATCCCCTCATTAAGATGAAAAACCCCATCAGGTTGCTCAAGCATGCAATTTGATGGGGCTTTTTTCATTGCTCCCTTTTTGATCAAACATCTTCACTTTTCCATTCTTCCCCCGATCCGACTGGTTAAAAAAAATAACGGGTTAATGGCGTGTTACCTGACTTTAAAGAAGACCTCCATTAATTAGAACCCGGTGGAAGGAAAATGAAAAGCACTCGTTTCTTCCGAAGACCTTGGACAGGTCTGTCAAAAGTACAAGTGCTTTCATGAATGATCAATGATCATTCAGCTTCATCTTCACCATTATCTTCTTTATTGAACCAAAGCGGATCCTCATTATCGACTTCACCATTATAATTAATCAGGATTTCTTCTCCTGCCTTTATGTCAGTGTAAGCAAAGAAATCAAACGTATGATTCTTAAAGTTGATGTCGTACGTAGCATTTGGTGTATAAGAGTGATTAAACAGCATGCCATAGCCTAAAAGCATGGCAGTATGGTTAATTCCATATTCAAATGCATAATCAGCAAGCAATGTTTTCTCTATGAAAACATGCTCCTCGTTTGGGTAAGCAATGACAGGTGCTTCATGCAAAAGCTCACCTTTTTTAATGTCTTGTGTTGCGAATACGCCTCTATTGAACTCACCATCACTGAGTGTGGAAGTTTTAACTTCAATCATGTTCGTCACCTACTTGTTCTATTCAATATAGTCCAGATCATCTAAGCTTGACAGTTAATAAGGAGAAAAGCAACTATTTTACGGAAATAATCATTTTCACACTCATTTTGGGAATTTATTGAGGCCCTACCTTTTATCATAGGTTCCGAGTGACGGAATAATTCATATGAAGGCCGAAAAAAGTGATCATTCGGCCGGAAAATATATATACATACAAAAAACACCTCCGCTACAAGTGAAGCTAGGGAGGTGTCGGTCATATAGGTAAATCCCTTAAATCACACCGACAGCTGTAAAGGCATTTTTGACAGCTGTGACTTCTGCACTGCTAGAACCGTATAAATCAGAGGCCGCTTGTATGACGGCCGCTCTGGCTTGTGAAAAAGTAGACGACGAAGTTAAATATGTTGTGTTTGCCCGATAAAAGATGGTGCCTAGTTTATCGATGCCGATTCCGGATACGCTCACACCATGGTGGGTTCCGCCTGCAGAGATTAAATAAGCTGCCTTATTAATGATTCCGCTGTTCGTGTGGACTCCGCCGTTATCACCCGTTCCTGTATAACGGTTCGAATAATGGTCAGGATCCCCATTCAATGTTGGATTAGCCATCGAGCGAAGTGCATCACCGGAAATGTTAGGTGTGTAAATATCTTCTCCGATCAAATAATCCGCTTTGGCACTTTGATTCTTAAATTCTACGACAGTGCCAAAAATATCAGATATCGCTTCATTCAAAGCACCGGATTCATATTGATAGGTAAGGTTCGATTCCGAGGAAGTGACGGCATGCGTCAATTCATGCGCAACGACATCGAGCCCGCCGGACAATGGAATGAACGTCGTGCCATCTCCATCACCGTAAACCATTTGGGTGCCATCCCAAAAAGCATTATTGTATCTTGAGCCATAATGGACGGTTGATTTCAGGGTGGTTCCATTACCATCATAGGAGTTCCGGCCAAATGTGGATTTGTAATAATCATAGGTGTTACCTGCATAAAAATGGGCATCCACCGCAGCTTTATCGGCAGAAGTAGTAAAAGCATTTGTCGTGTTGGAAAAGAGTGTACCAGGCAATTTTGAACGGTTATTGGCATTATAGGTGAAAATGCCTTTGCCGCGTGTATTGTCTTGTAAATAGTATTGACCGTTGGATAAGGTAGTGTTCAACGATACGGTGTTGTTTAAGACGCCAGTGCCCGTTCCGACGGAATTGGTTCCCGTCACTTCATCTAGTGTATTGTATTTATTCAGGATTTTACCCGTTTTGACTGAAATGAAATAATTATGATTTCCAGGTTCCGGACTTAAGAATTTCAAATTGACTTTATATACATAATCGGCCTTGCCTTCATTTGCGTATACATATAGCTCAGATTCAGGTGATTGCTCGTAGGCAGGTGTGAACCCCAGATCCGCTTCCGCTATTTTGATAGCTTCAGATTCACTGATGCCTTTTTTAGCCTTTTTCCCTAATTTCGTGTTTAGATTGGCTTCAACCGTACCGGACACGACGGTCAATACACCTTTAGCGTCAATCAATACGGCTTGTGTGGAATTCCATACTGGTACGCCTTTATAGGTTTGTTGCAATTTAAGGACAGTATTGCCCAGTTCATCCTTGCTTTCTTTCTCGATCGTGAAGGAGTCCTTCGCCTTTTGCTTTTCTAGCTTGTAAGACTTTTTGTTCTCATCAAAAAAGGTAAGAATGATATCTTCTGCCGTTTGCTTTGAGGGTTCCGTAAGCTTCCCAGACTTGTATTCTAGCGAATCCCTATGCTTATTGTACTTTTCAACACTTAACACATTTTTTGCCGCTAAAGCTTCTTGATGGGGAATAGCAGAAAATAATAGACCGATGGATAGTGCAGTTCCTACAAATACCTTACCTTTCATAAACACTCAACTCCCTCATGAGAATACCTCATTTTTGCATCCTTTCATATTATTATCAAATGGAGAAAACTCGCAAAAAATATGACATTTAAAGTTATAAAATGGAGAAAAATGGTTTTTGGTAGATTTATTATTTCTGAATATTCTTACAGTAATATTTCAATTATGTAAAAGGATCTTAATATTTTCCCCGTTAAAAATCCTGCTTTTTTATAAGTGCAAAAAACCGTGGCATAAAGTGCAAAAAACCGTGGCGTAAAGTGCAAAATATTTTGTCTATTTAAGTCGTTTTTTTTGATAATTTGTTGAATATTGCGGTTTTTTAATTCTGGCATAGAACTTGCATATATATCAGAAAAGGAATATTCGATTGTAAATTAGCTCTATTTGAAGGTCGATGAAATAGGAAAATTTATTAAATGGATTTCCCCATAAATGAAAGCGCTTATATAGAAAGGGATGAAAATTTATGATACCAAAACAAGAAAACGACATCTTGCAGCATCCTCCAAAGCAAGAAGAACAGGGATTAAAGCGCGGTTTAAAATCTCGTCATTTAACGATGATTTCCATTGGAGGGGCGATTGGCACCGGACTGTTTCTTAGCAGCGGGGCAGCTATCCATACAGCTGGACCAGGCGGCGCATTACTTGCTTATGCCTTAGTTGGGGCAATGGTGTACTTCGTGATGACCAGCTTAGGGGAACTGGCCGCCTTTATGCCGACAAGCGGTTCATTCAGTACCTATGGAACGAAATTCGTCGATCCGGCATTTGGGTTTGCCTTGGGATGGACGTACTGGTTCAATTGGTCGATGACCATAGCGGCCGAGTTGTCAGCCTCAACAATGATCATGAAATTTTGGTTTCCGAATAGTCCATCGTTGTTATGGAGTTCATCATTCTTGGTGCTCATTTTCCTATTAAACTACTTATCTGTTAAAGGATACGGTGAAGGGGAATACTGGTTTTCCTTCATAAAAGTAACAGCCATCGTTATTTTTATAATCGTTGGAATACTAATGATTGTCGGCATCATGGGTGGCGAAGCAGTAGGTTTTAAAAACTTCACAGTCGACGACGCTCCTTTCCCGGGTGGGTTCATGGGTGTCTTCATCGTATTCATAGCGGCTGGCTTTTCTTTTCAGGGTACCGAAATTGTCGGCGTGGCTGCCGGTGAAAGTGAAGATCCTGCACGGAATATACCAAAGGCCATTAAAAGTGTCTTCTGGAGAATCCTGCTCTTTTACGTATTGGCAATCTTTGTGATAGGACTGCTTATCCCTTATACAAATTCAAGTTTACAAGGGGATAACGTCATGGTAAGCCCGTTCACGCTCATATTTGAAAAGGCTGGTGTGGCCTTTGCAGCTTCGCTTATGAATGCCGTCATTTTAACAGCGGTATTATCAGCAGGTAACTCTAGTCTATATGCATCTACGCGTATGTTATATTCAATGGCAAAAGATGGACAAGCACCGCGCATTTTTGCAAAACTTAATAAACGCGGCGTACCGGTTGCAGGAATGATTTTGACGTGCTCAATCGGAATGCTAGCCTTTTTAGCTTCCGTATTCGGTGATGGTAAAGTGTATATTTGGTTAATGAATGCGATTGGAATAACAGGATTTATCTTTTGGCTCGGCATTTCCATCAGCCATTACCGTTTCCGCAAAGCATTCATCGCTCAAGGCAATTCTTTGGAGAAGCTTCCATATAAGGCATTATGGTTCCCGATAGGGCCAATCTTCGCCATTTTAATTGGCATGATCGTCATCCTGTCCCAAAATATCCAAGCCTTTTTCTCAGACCAGATTGATTGGGGCAGTGTTATAGCTGCATACCTGGGAATCCCGCTTTTCCTTGGCCTTTGGCTTGGCTATAAACTGGTAAGAAAAACTAAATTCGTTAAACTTGATGAAGTAGAATTTGACTTTGACAAAAAATATGAATGAACAAGCGTAAAGTAAAATCAGCCGGACAATTTAATTGTCCGGCTTTTATTTGTTTATCAATAGGCTCATATTAAAGGCCGAAAAATAGGAGATAGAACGAATTAAACGGAGATAGGACGAATTAAGTAGGAGTCCGGTCTGATTGGAAACAGTCAAATTTAAGTTGGTAGATGAAGAAATTGTTCTCTTATCATTATGGAAATCCACACATACCTTCTGTGAAAATTTACTAGTTATAACTAGTGTGGGCAGGGTATCAGAGTAACATCCTTTTAAAAGGACGTTCAAGAAAATTGCACTGGTAAGGAGGGTTGCTTAAACATGTTTGGTCTCTCTGATATCATTAAATTTCTATTTTCCTTTTTTTTGATCATGCCAATCGTTACGCTGATACATTTGAGCGGGCATATTTTCTTTGTTACGATCTTTGGGGGATCAGAAAAGAAGATCTTGATCGGTTGTGGTAATAAACTTTTCGCCTTTCGGAACATAGAGGTGAGGAAATATTATTTTTGGAATGGGACTTGCGAGTTCAAGGGATTAAAACATGATAATCGATTGACGAATACGCTGATATATTTAGGGGGGGCTATCTTTAATTTAGTCAGCATGTTGATCATATATAGCTTAGTGTATCAGAATATCCTGGACAGCTCGGTGATCTGGTATCAATTCATCTATTTTTCTTTCTATATTATGTTTTTCTCCTTGTTTCCGATGTATTTCGCGGACGGGTCGCCTAGTGATGGGAAGGCTGCGGAATTGGCCTTGAGGAACAAGCTGGAAGATAGGGTGACGGATGATATATTTGTGAAGAAAATGGATGATGATGATAGCTGCAAGTAAAAAGGGGACGTGCTAGTGACCGTTCCTTTTTTGTTTGCTTTCAGCTTTAGGATTTATCATAAGGCTAAAATCTAGCCTTATGATGAATGTTTATATAACGGTCTAGGATTTTATGGATTGTGCTATTTTACTGCTTGACGATGAACTTGAAAGGACCAGAACTATGACCATGGCAATGGCAACCCCTGTTGCACCGATCCAGGTTATGGAAGCAAGGGATACTTGTTCTACAGCAACACCGCCAATTCCAGCACCTGCCGCCATGGCCAATTGCATCATCGACTGATTCAGACCGAGCATGACTCCTGATGATTCAGGTTCAAGGGTCGCTAAATGATATTGCTGTGTCGGCCCTGATGACCATGCTGCGAACGACCATAATGTAAGGATTATCAAAACGCCCATCAATGAATTCGTAACGATGGATAACATGATGATCATCATAATATGCAGCGCCATACCGCCAATTAGTGTAAATGATACACCCCATCGATCCGTACTATAACCGCCAAACTTTGATCCGATCAAGCTTGCGATACCGAATATAAGCAAGGCCGTGCTAAGTAGAGAGTCACTTATCCCTGATACGGATAGCAGGTAAGGGGATAGATAGGTATAAGCTATCGAGTATCCGCCAAGCCAGAAGAAGGTTATCGATAATCCAAGGGCAACTTTCCTTTTTTTAAGAAGGGCCAGCTGCTGGAGAAGTGGTATTGGTTTATCCCCTTTGGTAGGAGGAATGGTAAAGAATAAAACGATCATGGCAATCAGGCCGAATAGGGCGATTCCGCCAAAGACGGATTTCCACCCGAATGCATCTGCCATGATTCTTCCGAGAGGTACGCCAATGATAAGGGAAGCTGTAAACCCCATGACAACTGTCGCAATAGAACTTGCTTGTTTATCTGGCGGAGCAAGCTTAGCGGCAATATTCAGAGCGGTGACTACAACCAATCCTGCACCAAGTGCCATGATTATGCGTGCAAATAGAAAAGGTCCAAAGCCTGGTAATAGAAAGGCAAGCAGATTGGCCACTACGAATAGTCCAAGGGAATACAACATTAATCTTCGTCTGTCTAAACTTGCTGTCAAAGCCATGAGAATGGGTGTACCGATTGCGTAGACAAGGGAGAAAATTGTAATGAGCTGTCCTGCGGCAGCAATGGTCACTCCAAGAGAATCCGCAATCTTATCCAAAATTCCGGATATGATGAATTCGGATGTTCCTACTAAAAAACTGATGATCGCTAACATGTAAATTTTCCATGTATTAAGCAAAATAGATTCACTCCTCATTAATGATTATTAATTTATATGAAGACATATCGTAATATGTTAATATGTATGAATAAAAAAATAAACATATCGCGAAATATCGAAATGTTAGAGAGAAAAATGAACCCAACCCTCTAAGGTACGGATCAGGCTCATTTTCATACTTCTTCTTTCAAGAAATCAGTAATTTTTGAGATCGCCTCTTCATCTCGTTTGTAATACGTAAACTTTCCTATCCGCTCCGTTTTAATCAATCCTGCTCTAAGAAGGATCGAGAGGTATTGAGAGGCCGTGGACTGGGTCATGTTTAATTTTTCCGTAATCTGACTTACGCAAACGCCGGTTTCCTTCATGTCTATTCCCTCATGAGGGGTGAAGTGGAGTTCAGGCGCCTTGAGCCATTGTAAGATTTGCAACCTGGATTCATTGGATAATGCTTTAAATATCTCGATTGTTTTCATACATTTCATTATATCGAGAATTATCGATATGTCAAATGGTTTTATCATTCATCGTTAGTTTCATAAATAGCAAAACTTGATACCGTTATCTAAAGAGTCATTAAAGGAATGGAAATGTATTATTGCAAGAACCTAATCGGCTCCCATATCAGTGCGGGCCGATTAGGTTGTTCAAATCCTGTAAATCAGAATTAAAGTCTCCGCTAAAAAATCATTTCCATACTTCTTTTGCTACATCAACGACGAATTTCAGCTTTTCCCATTGCTGTTCTTCGGTCAGCTTGTTACCGTGATGGGTGGAGGCGAAGCCGCATTGCGGACTTAAGCATAATTGTTCGAGAGGAACGAAGTGCGAGGCTTCTTCAATGCGTGCCTTAACAGCTTCCTTGTCTTCGATTTCTCCATTTTTTGAAGTGACGACACCCAGTACGACCCGTGCACCGCCGTTTGGAATGTATTCCAATGGCTTGAAATCTCCTGAGCGTTGATCATCATATTCCAAGAAAAATCCATCCACTGATTCTTTTGCCAATAAAGTTGGGGCGATACGGGCATAGCTTCCTTCAAACGCCCAAGTCGACTGGTAGTTCCCACGACATAGGTGTGTAGTGACGACAAGGTCTTCTGGTTTGCCTTCCAATGCGCCATTAATTACGCGAAGTGCAAGATCGATTAACTGTTCCCTCGTATATTTTCCATCTTTGAACTGGAAATCTGGAGCTGAAAGTCTGGCAATATATACATCATCCAATTGAAGATAACGTACACCTGCTTCATAAAAATCCTTCAAAGCATGCTGATACGCTTTGATGATATCATTAGCATAGTCTTCAATATCAGGGTAGATGTCTTCATTATGAATGCCTGCAGCAAATAATTGATTCGGACTGGGAATGGTTTGCTTGGCAACGGCGCGTCCGTTCACGATTTTGTTCAATTCAATGAAATCGCGAATGAAGGGATGTTCAGGATTGAATGAAACCTTCCCGGTATTGCGAACGTTATATCTCTCTGTTTCCACACCATCGAATGTGAGACCTTTTTCAGTCACATATCCCTCGATGCCATTTAAATGTTCGAGGAAGTCAAAGTGCCACCATGTTCGTCTGAACTCACCATCCGTCACGGCCTCCAATCCAACTTCAATTTGTTTTTCGACAATCCGATTGATTTCTTCGGTTTCAACTTCACGAAGCCGCTCTGCTGAAATGGTACCTTCCTTAAATTGCTTTCTGGCAATATGTAAACGTTCTGGTCTTAATAAACTTCCGACGTGATCGGCCCTGAATGGTGCCTTCGTTAATGTGATTGACATGTTGCATTCCTTCTTTCCTTTTAAAAATAGGCTGTTTTCACGTACTTTGTTGCTATTTACCAGGTAGTGAGTTGTGGTTGATTTCCCCTCCAGATGCTCGCCTGTCCCGCTGCTCCCGCAGGAGTCTCGCACTTCCGCTCCAATCAACCTTTCGTTTTAAAAACAACAATCTTTACGAAAAGAGCCTAAAAATAAAACACCTCTTCTTAAAAATAAGAAGAGGTGTTGGCAGCAAAGCTATATACTCTTCTTATCTTCAAGTTTCTACACTTCTGGAATTAGCACAGTACATGATCAGTCTGTTGCTGAGGCATCAAAGGGCCAGTCCCTCCACCTCTCTGGATAAGAGTTGTCTATTAAATTAATTAAGACTATACAGGTAGTTTTTATAAAGGTCAAGTAATGAAGGTGGAAGATTTCGAATATACCGATTATTAATATGGGTTGAAATGTTAACTACATCAGGGAACCCGGCATATGCTATAACCGACGTTTCATATGAGCGGCAGGAGGGGAATGCAAGGATGAGTACATTCAGTCCATTCAAAAATGGCTTACCGATAACGGTAACTGAAGCCATGATAGAGAAAATCTTAAGAATGAAATCATATGGTCAGGATATTAAAGTCGAGATTACGCCAAAGCATATAGTGCTTTCCGGAACGACGGAAGTGAAAAAAATGATGTTAAAGAAAAACGTAGCTTTCCGGATTACATTAAAACCGGTTCACGTGGAAAAAAGAACGATTTCATTTGAATTAGTGGAAATGGAACCAATTGACAGGAACTTCATTAACCGAAGGATATTTAACAAACCGCCATTTTTTGAATTCGAAAATAGAACGGTCAAAATGAATGTTAATGCTTGGAACATCGTGAGAAAAATCCCCGTTGGCACAATTAAATCGTATGAACTCGTCGAAGGTGCATTGAAAATGAAACTTTCAATATGATGGATCGTTTTTAGCCACAATATTTAAAGGGGATGCCAGGTATGTTAGTGTAAGGGTAGGTTGAAATGCCATACCTCACAATGTGTTTGATAAATCAAGCTCTATAAAATATACTAAATTACTTATAGTTTTCCAGGAGATAAGGAGGGAAATAATGGACCAGAAGATTTTGCCTGCTTCGGCAAGCATGAAGGATTTCGAAAGATTTTTAGAAAGTTCCTATGAAATAGGTGTGTTTCTTGATTTGCATATATCACAATTGAAAAACGTAAGTATGATGGCAAAGCAGCATAATAAGAAAATGATTTATCATGTCGATTTGATCCATGGCATAAGAAGTGATGAGTACGCGACAGAATTCATTTGTCAGGAATATAATCCATATGGGCTGATTTCAACTAAATCAAACGTTATATTGAAGGCGAAGCAAAAGGGGGTCATTGCCATCCAGCGAATCTTTTTAATAGATTCACATGCGCTGGAGAAAAGTTATAAGCTGGTGCAGAAAACCAAGCCGGACTATATCGAAGTTTTGCCAGGCGCCATGCCATGGATGATAAAAGAGGTGAAGGAACGATTGCAGACACCGATTTTTGCAGGCGGCCTCATACGTACTTCAGATGAAGTCCTGAACGCCCTTGATGCTGGAGCGTCGGCAATCACCACTTCCAAAACTGAATTATGGGATATCGTTTAATGGGGTCGAACGAGGAAGTTGAAAAAAATTACAGAAAAATAGAATAATTCCTCGCCAAATAATTGACAGCGTTTTCACAAACTAGTATATTGTAAATTATAAGTTAATATATGTGACGGAGACTAGGAGATTCACAACAGATCTATTCATAATTCATTTTATGAAGATAGTTCTGCTGTGAATCTCCTTTTATTTGTTGGCATGGTTTAAAAATTTATCAGGGGAGGGGTTTTATTCATGACTCCATTTTGGGGAGAAGTGGTAGGCACGATGATTTTAGTTTTATTCGGAGCAGGTATTGGGGCTGGTTCATCTTTAAAGGGTTCTTATGCAAAAGATGCCGGCTGGATCGTTATCACGATTGCATGGGGACTGGCTGTTACAATGGGTGTTTTTGCAGTGGGTTCCATAAGCGGGGCGCATTTAAACCCGGCTGTTACAGTAGCGTTAGCTATCAATGGAGATTTTCCTTGGGCTGATGTGCCAGGGTACATCATGGCCCAAATGATAGGGGCAATTATAGGTGCGACTCTTGTATTCCTGCATTATTTACCACACTGGAAAGCTACGGAGGATCCAGGTACAAAGCTTGGTGTGTTTTCAACCTCACCGGCTATCCCACATACTTTTTCAAATCTATTAAGTGAAATGATTGGCACGTTCATCCTTGTTCTTGGCTTATTGTTTATTGGAGCCGGCGAGTTTACAGAAGGTCTGAACCCATTTGCTGTCGGTTTATTGATTGTTGTCATCGGGATGTCGCTAGGAGGAACGACAGGCTATGCCATAAACCCTGCCCGTGACCTTGGACCTCGTATTGCTCACTTCCTGCTGCCAATACCGGGTAAGGGAAAATCAAATTGGGGCTATGCTTGGATTCCGGTTGTTGGTCCGATTGTCGGTGGAGCACTTGGAGCTGTCTTCTATAAAGCGGTCTTTTTAGGTGAATTGACGACAGCCTTTTGGGCTGTTTTAGGAGCAAGTCTGATAATATTGGTGTTAGCATATACTTTTGGAAAAAAGCAATCAAGTGAGTTAGAAATTAGCAACATGGCTAGTTAAATTAAAAAAGGGGGGAAACACAGTATGGAAAAATATATCTTATCATTGGATCAAGGAACAACGAGTTCACGGGCGATTTTGTTTAACGAAAAAGGCGAGATTGTCCACTCGTCCCAAAAGGAATTCACGCAGCATTTCCCTAAGCCGGGCTGGGTAGAGCATAACGCCAATGAGATTTGGGGATCAATTTTAGCGGTAATTGCCGGTGTACTATCGGAATCAGGTGTAAAGCCAGAGCAAATTGCCGGGATCGGAATAACCAATCAGCGTGAAACGGCAGTCGTTTGGGATAAGGAAACGGGTACCCCTGTTTATAATGCGATTGTATGGCAGTCAAGGCAAACAAGTGAAATCTGTGATGATTTGAAGGAGAAGGGACTTAATGATCTATTCCGGGATAAAACGGGATTGTTGATAGATGCTTATTTTTCCGGAACGAAAGTGAAATGGATCCTCGATAATGTGGAAGGGGCACGACAAAGGGCAGATGAAGGCAAGCTGTTATTCGGTACCATCGATACTTGGCTGATCTGGAAGCTTTCAGGAGGCAAAGCTCACGTAACGGACTATTCCAATGCATCCCGGACATTGATGTACAATATCCATGAACTGAAATGGGATGAAGAACTGCTGGAGATATTGACTGTGCCGAAGTCGATGCTGCCAGAGGTTAGACCTTCTTCCGAAGTGTATGCCCATACGATTGAATATCATTTCTTCGGCCAGTCGATTCCAATCGCAGGAGCAGCCGGTGACCAACAGGCGGCATTATTTGGCCAAGCTTGTTTTAATGAAGGAATGGCAAAAAATACGTATGGAACAGGTTGTTTCATGCTTATGAATACGGGAGCCAAGGCTGTCAGTTCCGAACACGGACTATTGACGACACTTGCTTGGGGATTGAATGGGAAGGTTGAATATGCATTGGAAGGCAGTATATTCGTAGCTGGCTCCGCAATCCAATGGCTGCGTGATGGTCTGCGGATGCTTAATGATGCCAAGGACAGCGAAGCTTATGCAAAGCGGGTGGAAAGTACAGATGGAGTATATGTAGTACCGGCTTTTGTAGGCCTTGGGACCCCATATTGGGACAGTGAAGTACGGGGAGCCATTTTTGGTTTGACGCGCGGGACATCAAAAGAACATTTCATTCGTGCCACACTTGAATCACTGGCGTATCAAACGAAGGATGTCCTTGATGCAATGGAGGCGGATTCGGGAATCGAGCTGCAGACATTGAGAGTGGATGGCGGGGCAGTCAAAAATGACTTTTTAATGCAGTTCCAAAGCGATTTATTACAGGTGCCAGTCGAAAGGCCGACAATAAACGAAACT
This sequence comes from Peribacillus sp. P4_B1, assembly GCF_056402395.1. Taxonomy (NCBI): domain Bacteria; kingdom Bacillati; phylum Bacillota; class Bacilli; order Caryophanales; family Bacillaceae; genus Peribacillus; species Peribacillus sp. P4_B1. The sequence goes on along the minus strand of NZ_JBFUHM010000019.1, from coordinate 10,509 downwards.
ACGGCACTCGGGGCGGCGTATTTGGCGGGCCTTGCTGTCGGGTATTGGAAGGACCAAGAAGAAATATCTCAGCAATGGGCGGTGGACAAAACCTTTAAACCATCCATGGAAGTGCAAGATAGAGATAAATTATATGAAGGCTGGAAAAAAGCTGTACATGCAGCAATGGCTTTTAAATAAAAAACAAAGCGAAGTCTTTCTAATATAAGCTAGAGTATGATATACTAAAATCAAGTTAATAACTCGGCCGGAGAACAGGAGAGACCATGAATGCGTTATCGTGAATTCGATAATGTGCATTTATGGTCTCTCTTTTTTGTTTTTAAAGGCAGATTAGGGATATTAATATCTATATGGACACTATGAGAACAAATGAACCAATTGAATATAAGGGTAAACAGTGCGAACTCACGAGTAAACAGCGCGAATTCACGAGTAAACGTGCAGAATTCACGAGTAAACAGCGCGAATTCACGAGTAAACAGTGCGAACTCACGAGTAAACAGCACGAATTCACGAGTAAAGTGCTGAACTCACGAGTAAAAGTGCAGAACTCACGAGTAAACAGCACGAATTCACGAGTAAAGTGCAGAATTCACGAGTAAAAGTGCAGAACTCACGAGTAAACAGCACGAATTCACGAGTAATGTGCAGAATTCACGAGTAAACAGCGCGAATTCACGAGTAAACAGCGCGAATTCACGAGTAAACAGCGCGAATTCACGAGTAAACAGCGCGAATTCACGAGTAAACAGCGCGAATTCACGAGTAAACGTGTAGAATTCACGAGTAAACGTGCAGAATTCACGAGTAAACGTGCAGAACTCACGAGTAATACAGGCTAATTGACATTGGAAGGCATTACTTAAAGGAGGAGTCAGGCATGAGGTTTTCAAATTTATATCGGAAAGAAACGATCGAACTTCTGAAAAAAGAAAAATATGATGTGGTAGTCATTGGTGGGGGAATTACCGGTGCAGGGATTGCCCTGGATGCAACGACCCGTGGAATGAAAGTGGCATTGGTTGAAATGCAGGACTTTGCGGCAGGCACATCAAGCCGTTCAACAAAGCTTGTCCATGGTGGTCTGCGATATCTTAAGCAATTTGAAATAAAAATGGTTGCTGAGGTTGGAAAAGAGAGAGAGATTGTTTATGAAAATGGGCCACATGTGACTACACCAGAAAGAATGCTGCTCCCGATGCATAAAGGCGGCACCTTTGGGAAATTCAGTACATCCATTGGACTCCGAGTCTATGATTTCCTGGCAGGCGTTAAAAAAAGCGAACGAAGGAAAATGCTATCGGTTAGTGAAACACTGAAAATGGAACCCCTTGTAAAGAAAGAAGGGCTTAAAGGCGGAGGCCATTATGTTGAATACCGAACAGATGATGCACGGCTAACGATCGAAGTCATGAAGGCAGCAGTCGATAAAGGTGCAACACCGATAAATTATACAAAAGTAGATAAATTGTTATATGAAAATGGAAAGGTGAACGGCGTCCAAGTTGCCGATTTACTTTCGGGTGATGTTTATGAAATATACGCAGACAAAGTTATTAATGCAGCAGGTCCATGGGTTGATTCCATCCGTGAGAAAGACCAATCGAAAAAAGGGAAAACGCTGAAGTTATCAAAAGGTGTTCATGTGGTAATCGACCAATCGAAATTCCCATTGAAGCAGGCGCTTTATTTTGATACACCAGATGGACGGATGATTTTTGCCATCCCGAGAGCCGGTAAGGCTTATGTAGGGACTACGGACACTTTTTATGATGGTGATCCTGCAGTGCCAACCGTTACATCCGAAGACCGTGCCTATTTATTAAAGGCGATAGATTATATGTTTCCGGAAGTGAAAATTTCGGATGAAGATATCGAATCAAGCTGGGCTGGAGTGAGACCGTTGATTCTTGAAGAAGGAAAAGATCCTTCTGAAATATCAAGGAAAGATGAAATTTGGGAGTCCGATTCGGGCCTTATCACGATTGCTGGAGGAAAATTGACCGGCTATCGCAAAATGGCAAAAACGACGGTCGACCTTGTGGCAGGGAAGCTTTCCCAGCAGTCCAATAAGACTTACCGAGCCAGCAGCACTAAAGGAATGCCGATTTCGGGCGGGGATGTCGGGGGATCAAGCAACTTCTCCTATTATATCAAGCAAAATATTCAAATGGGGGTAGACTCAGGACTTGCTGTTAAAGACTCCGAGGATATATTGGCCATGTACGGGTCTAACGCACCTGTGTTATTCAATATCGCCAAAAGCGAAGGAAACGGAGGAATAAGCACTGGCATTCCGCAGAAATTGTTCGTACAGCTGAAATATGCACTTGATCATGAAATGGGTGCAACTCCAGTGGACTTTTTCTTCCGCAGGACCGGGACCTTGTTATTCGATATTGATTTAGTCCAAACGCATAAAAATGCAGTGATCGATTATATGGCTGGATATTTTGGATGGTCAGAATCGACAAAAATGGAGAGAACCAATCAATTGGAACAGGAAATACTCGGTGCGATTAGAGTATCTTGACCTATATGCAAAAAAATGACGCCGGCGGAATTGCTGGCGTTTTTTTCAATTTGGGAGGAAAGTATGGATATCTCAGTTGGAAAAATAAAAAAGTGGCATGTTAGGTCTTTTGACGCAAAAACTATTGTTTAATACATTAAGATGAAATATAATCAAAAATAGATAAGTTTGAATTTTCAAAATATAATCAAAGGGGGAGCTTGATTGTCTGATTTTATTACGGCTTTAAATGGAGTTTTGTGGAGCACGCCAGTCATTTACATTTTATTGGGAGTAGGTTTAGTATTCTCGATTTTGACCCGTTTTCTGCAAGTGAGGCATATTAAGGAAATGGTCGTTTTGATGTTCCAAGGGAAAAGTTCAGAAGCGGGCGTTTCCTCTTTCCAGGCTTTATCCATAGCTCTTTCGGGTCGGGTCGGTACAGGTAACATTGCTGGTGTGGCGACGGCTATCGCTTTTGGTGGTCCTGGTGCCGTTTTTTGGATGTGGGCCATAGCCTTCATAGGAGCATCAAGTGCGTTTGTGGAATCGACCTTAGCTCAAATATATAAAGTCAAACAAGACGGTCAATATCGAGGGGGCCCTGCCTATTATATTGAAAAAGGAATGGGCGTGAAGTGGTTTGCTGTTCTTTTTGCACTCGCTGCACTAGTAGCCATGGCCGTGCTGATGCCTGGTGTTCAGTCCAATTCAATTGCTGCCGGAATGGAGAATGCATTTGGCATTAAACCTGCAATCACAGGTATAGCTATCATCCTTTTACTTGGTTTCATTATATTCGGTGGTGTAAAACGGATAGCTAATGCCGCGCAAATAATCGTACCGTTTATGGCCCTTGGCTATATATTACTTTCTGTTGTCATCGTCATAATGAATATTACAGAATTACCAGGTGTCATTTCATTAATATTCAGAAGTGCCTTTGGGATGGATTCTGCATTTGGCGGGCTCATCGGAATGGCGATAGCATGGGGAGTGAAACGCGGAGTTTATTCGAATGAGGCGGGGCAAGGCACAGGTCCTCACCCGGCTGCTGCGGCAGAAGTTTCGCACCCTGCCAAACAAGGTCTTGTGCAAGCATTTTCTGTCTATATCGATACATTGTTCGTTTGTTCAGCAACGGCTTTCATGATCTTATTTACAGGTATGTATAATACTCAAGCGGAAAATGGATCATTCATTGTCAATAATCTAGCAGATGTAACACCGGGTCCAGGGTATACACAAGCGGCCATCGATAGCGCAGTACCGGGATTTGGTGCTGGGTTTGTTGCTGTTGCGCTTTTCTTCTTCGCTTTTACGACGATCATGGCATACTATTATATTGCAGAAACGAATATTGCTTATTTAATGCGCAAGCGGAATAGTAAGTGGGCCATGTTTGCATTGAAACTCATCATTCTTGCGGCCAGTTTCTATGGAACCATTCGTACGGCAGAGCTGGCTTGGGCATTAGGTGATGCTGGATTAGGGATTATGGTATGGCTCAATGTCATTGCCATTTTAATTCTCGCTAAACCAGCACTTATTACCTTAAAGGATTATGAGAGGCAAAAGAAGAAAGGGTTGGATCCCGTTTTCGACCCAAAATCGTTAGGCATTAAGAACGCCGATTTTTGGGAGAATGAATATGTCGGCGACAGGGAAAATGTTTCCTAAAAAATAAATGAATATGATGTGATACATGAAAAACCAGCTCAAGGTAATTGAGAGCTGGTTTTTTATGGTTTTTCGATAACTAGGGATAGTTTGTTCGCATCATTGTGAGACTGACCGTGATGTTTTAGTCAAGTATGGAATAATATCGTAAAACTAATCATATTAGTTACAATATTAATTACATTAGTTTTGAGGGAGGAGTTTGATTAAAGATGAAGATGACAAAGGTTGGTACAGTATTTCAACTATCTTTCATGCCACGTGTATTTCCCGTAAACTGTTATTTAGTAGAGGAAGAGAATAGCCTTACACTAGTAGATGCAGCATTACCCTATAGCGGAAAAAGCATAATGAAAGCGGCGCAAATTATTGGAAAACCGATAACAAGAATAATAGTTACTCATGCTCATGATGATCATGTTGGTGCACTTGACGGGCTAAAAGCATCAATGCCTGATGTACAAGTAAGTATTTCTATTAGGGAAGCATCATTACTTGCTGGCGATGTCACGCTCCTGCAAAATGAAAATCCAATCCGTGGCGGAGTCCCTAAGAATATTCAAACTCGACCAGACTTACTGCTTAAAGAGGGTGACCGTATCGGTTCATTGGAAGTTATTTATTCACCTGGACATACCCCTGGTTCGATATCGCTTCTTGATACCCGTAATCATAGTTTAATTGTCGGGGATGCCCTGCAAACAAGAGGTGGAACTGCGGTTTCTGGAATGATCAAGCCTTTATTTCCATTCCCAGCCTTTTACACATGGGATAAACTCATCGCACTTGAAAGTGCAAAGAAATTAAGAAGTTATAAACCAGCTTTACTTGCTGTAGGTCATGGAAAGATGCTGGAACACCCTGGGAATTCTATGGACAGAGCAATAGTTGAAGCCAAATTAAAACTTCAACAATGAAAAAGGAGGTTAAAATGGATGTCTAAACTTATAAGGTTGGATTTGTCTATCATTTTACAGAAAGCGACTGAACTAGTTGATGAAAACGGCCTTGATCATCTTACTTTAGGCCAGTTGGCTGAAGAATTACAAATACGGCCCCCCTCGTTATATAACCATTTAGACGGCCTAAATGGATTAAAACAGAAACTAGCAGTAAATGGAGTTAAAAAACTTTATGAATACATGATTCAAGCAGCAGTGGGACGTTCCGGTGATGATGCAATCAGGGCACTTAGTGAGGCGTATGTTGAATTTACTAGAGTTCATCCAGGCCTTTATGATGCCACCACCCGTTTTCCAAATTCTGAAGACATGGAATTACAGCAAGCACAGCAAGCAGTTGTGGAGCTTGTTGTCCAAGTACTACAAGCCTATGATTTAAAGGAAGAAATGGCGATTCACTTGGTGAGAGGATTAAGGAGTATTTTACATGGATTTACTTCAATTGAAAAAATGGGTGGGTTTGGAATGCCAATTGATATCGATAAAAGTTTTTCTATTCTGCTAAATACATATATAGAGGGAATCCATTCAATTGTAATGAATAAAGATAAATATGATCTGGTGGAAGGGTAAAATGGGTTTTCTGGCAGTCTTGGGGAATGGTAAACCTATCCCTTCGATTTTCATGAGAAATTTTTGCACTTGCTGTATACGGTCATTGGGGTTTCAAAGTGGGAAATGCCGGTGTTATGAAAGGTATTTTAAGCATTGTCATCCCACTTGGAACATCAGCGAGACTTCATTTCGTGCTGGAGGCATTTATTTTCTTGGTTCCAGTAGGATTACTTTTGTCCCTTAAAAGCGTTAAATTAGCTAGGATCTATGGAGTTATCGTGATTTTAAATAGATTTTTCATGTGGCTCTTGGATCAATAAAGTGCAAAGTTAAAGAAGGTTTTCAAATTACAGTACCTGTTTCATCATGGTCTTCCGCTTAAATCAAAGCTGATGGACTTCCTGCTTGGAATATTTTGCTGTGACCCTAACTATTAATGATCTAAATATTTTTCTAACATTTGTTTAAATCTTTTTTTATCATAATTATTATACTGATTAGCTATATTGCGTATTGGATTTCCTGCATAAAAACGTTCATATAATTCATGCCTAGATCCTAAAGGACTCCCCACAAGATCCCAGGCTAATTTAAATAGTTTTGTTCTCTTTTCTGCCTCCAGATTCGCTCCTTTAAAATATTTTTTCAGCAAATCCGATAAGGGACTTTGGAAGTCCTGTACACTTGAGGGTAATTGAATGAATCCTCCGGCCCCTATGAGCTGTAAGATTTCTATGGCACGGGGATAATATTTGGTCCCGAGGTTTCTGGCTGTTTCAATGTACGTGAAATTTGGGATGAACGTTTGATATTGATCTAGCTTTCCTTCCCTTTCCGAAGCTATCAATAATGCTCTAATCGTTTCAACCTGGATTAATAGTTCCTCTATTTTTTCTTGAACATGCAGATAGGCATCGGCCCCTATTGCTTCAGCAATCTCACAAGCTATTGCTGTAACGAATTCCAGCTTAGTTAATAACCGAACGATAGCCTGATGATACGCAAAGCCATTTGATGCGGGATTCAATTTAATTTGCAGCAAAGCATCAGCGTTGTCGTAAAGTAAAACACGTTCCCAGGGGACGAATACATTGTCAAAAATTAATAAAGCATCCATCTCGTCGTACCTTGAACTTAGAGGAGAATCCACTATTTTTGTCTGATTTGCAGCAAAGGATTCCCGGCAAACCATATGCAATCCAGGAGAGTTGGCCGCAATAATAAGCATATGAGCTATGGATTCCTGTTCTTCTTTCAGATTTACGAGGGGATATACAATTAAATCATTCGAATAGGGTGCTGCGGTACCAATCATTTTGGCTCCACTTAAGAAAACACCATCACTCGTCTTTTTTGTAATTCTTAATAATCCTAGATCCTTTATATCTTTGAAGGATTGATTGGCACGGTTAATCTGAGGATCTCGTTGCACTACACTTAAAAAAAGATTCTTATCCCTTGCTTCTTCATAATAAGCTTTAATTTTATGGGGAAAGTGTTCATCAAACTTTTTATAGTCCTCCCGCGATGCATACCATCCTGTTAACCTTGATCTAGCATAGTCTGACAAACGGCTCATCACGCCATCTGTTGTTTGACTCCAAGTTTCAAAAGCTATCCTCCTCCTCAGTAAATCATCATAAGAGTGTGGAACTAAAAAGGCTGAATGGACAAACCCTTTCGTTTTGGAACTAAGGTAGCCTACCGAGTTTCTTTTTTGTGAATCATCCATCATATTAAATAACTCAGAGATCGTAGTTAATGTACCTTTAAAGTTCTCATCTGTTGTGACATCAATTTTTGTTCCGTTTAACCAAACACTTCTTCCGTCTTGTAAGCTTTGGATAAATTGATCGCCTTGCGAATTCATAACATCCTCCTAATGAACCATGGTTTTTTTGATTGTGAAATATAACACCTCTTTCTCTTTTAGATTATTTGTGATTATCTTATGGGGAAGGATAGATTGTTCCGCCTTTTAATGGTGGAGTGTAAATATGAAAGGTAATAACAGGAGAAGTGGTGGGGTTATACATCATGTGAATGGTATCTTCTTTAACAAGGAGGATATCATTTTGGGAAAACTCCTCTATTTGATCATAAATTGGATTAGATTCTTTGTCTTCCGACTTATATAATACGTTTGAAAAATCACCAGCTACCACAAAAATGCATCCAATAGACAATCCATGATCATGGATAAAAGTCCTGGCCATACTAGGTAAATGAATGACAATTACTTCAACATTTTCGGATTTGTAAATAACATTCCTTCCGTATTCTAAATCCATCGGTTCAGTAACATACTTAGAAACCTCATGAAAAGTTAGATTTAAAGATTGAACGGCTTGTACTAAATTACCTTCATCATACGAGGGTAAATTATCGAAAGTGCATTTGACAGACTCTAAAAAATCCATTCTTCGCGCCTCCTTACAAATAAGATAGTGTTCATTTTTTACAATGAGGAAGTTGAACTTGTCCCGTTATTAAAGGGTTTTAATATTTTCTTTCTATATTAAATTGATTCCATAGAAACATGATTAAATTTGTCAACTTTCTGAAATATAGTATGAATAAAGTATATAGATGTGCATTTCCAGGAATGAAATAGACACAAAATTCCACGTATATAATCTTCATTCATAAAATAGCATGATATAAAGTGTATTGGCTGGGAGTGATGATCATATGAAGATTTCAAGTAAGGGGGAATATGCATTAAGAGCTTTAATAGCTTTAGCAAAGAACGAAAAAGGACTCATGCAGATAAAAGATGTTGCGAATGAGACGCTAGTGTCGCCTCAATATCTGGAGCAAATTCTCTTACATTTAAAAAGTCACGGTTATGTTAAAAGTAAAAGGGGGGTCTACGGAGGGTATAGCTTAAAGGAATTGCCCAATCAGATTATCATTGGAAACGTAATTCGGGACTTAGAAGGACCACTTGCCCCTATGAGCTGTGTAAGTATTACAGCATATGAATATTGTCCCCTTGAAGATAATAACTGTTTATTAAAACCCCTTTGGGCACTGATTAGAGATCAAGTGGCAGAATTGCTGGATCATACTACTTTGGAAGATCTTTTGGAAGGTAATATTTATAAAAATTAATCGGTGCCAAAATCATATGCATCCCACTGACTATGCAAGTGTATAGGTAAATAAAACAGCCGATTGGACTTGATATGATAAAAGCGTACAAACAATGTATAAGGAGAGAGGAACACGGCAGAATAGCTGCTTTTCCTCTCTCCTTAGATGTTTGAAGCTCTCGGCCTCAAAATAGGAATGCCTTAAGATTTCTGCTTTATAAGCTGTAAATCGATGTATAGTTGCATTCTTGAATGAAAGTCATCAAAATCGATTGAGGTGAGATCGGTTATTTGATTCAATCTATATTTCAATGTGTTGGTATGAATGTATAGCTGTTCAGCTGTCGGTTTGATCCGGCAATTGTTCAACAGATATATTTCCATTGTTTGAAGGAGCTTGGTTTGGCTTTCCTGGTCCTTCTTTTGAAGTATCTGTAAATCGGTATTGATATAATTCGTTTTAGTATGATGATTGGAGATCATTTCGAGGTAACGGAAAATCCCAAGCTTGCTATATTGGAAGGGAAGCTGTTCAGGTTCACCGATGAACTTGGCTGCGTTGATCACTTCAAGGGCTTCGAGATAGGATTTTCTTAATTGAAGAATCGAAGAATACTCATTTCCGATTCCCGGGAACACCCTTTGATCATTGAATTGGGCAAGAACCGTGTTCGTTAAATCATTGGCGCTATCAGAAAGCAGGTCTTTCCCTTTACCATTGCTTCCAATCAGGACGATGATCTTCAATTGGTTTGTGAATACATGGGTAAAATGATTCAGCGCATTGGCGAATAGACTGACTGTATCCGCTAATTCATCGAAATGTTCCGCATCGGATTGAGCGATGGTAAAGACATTAATAAGGAATGTTTCCGGAATGAGAAGATTCATATTGGCTGCTTCCCATTTTATTTGGTTTTCCGTTTGATAGACTTCGTCAATGACCTTTTGATAAAACTCATTTTTCTCTTCATCTTTTTTCATGTTTATCTGTTTTTTCTGATGGAGGAGCTTGCCAATATGATGGGAAACCTCATGTAAAAATTCCAATTCGGAATCAGTCATCATTTCCGTCTCTTGGACCCAAATGAATCCGAACACCTGCCCTTTGTGGACAGCGCTTACAACGACTCTTTGATTTAAGCCGATTTCCTCGATTTGTTTCACCCTAAATGGATGCTCCACCGTTTTAAGCTGTTCGACAATGCCCTCATCCATGAATTTCTCCAGAATTGGAATCGGCCAATGCTTTGTGAAGATGGTTTGCCGATTGGCTTGGTCGAAGTGTTCGATATAATATGAACTATATGCCAGCAATAAAAATTGGTCATTTTCGATGACGACTGGTTTTTTTAAATAAGTGCTGACCATATCCGTTATATCGTTGATGTTTGTGAGAGTCAGGATTTTTTCTAATGACATATATGGCCCCCTGTTTTTTGAATTGGAAGATAACTTAGTTTAATAATACTTTTAAACGGAAGATGTGTATAGGGGCAAGAACAAAGAAGGAACGGTATATGAAAAAATACCGTTCCTTTTAGGAGGGCACTGAAAAAGTCCCTTCCGGGCCAATAGAGGTAGATTTTCTCAGTTTATTCTGAGGAAATCTACCTTTTTTTGTTTTATAATCAAGGTAATAAATTTATGTGGGTGAGTACGATGATTCAAAAACAAACGTCTATGGTTTTTAGTCCTCATA